>CAYNUR010000084.1:0-5856 GCA_964400435.1 uncultured Candidatus Peribacteria bacterium | reverse complement strand
GAATAGAACCTTAAGCAATAACAACTCTTCACACTTAAAAAACACAATGATAAATAAAATCAGTAAGCAAAAGTCTAAAGATAGTGTCAGTAATTGAAGATAGTTAGGACAAGAGGACAAAAGGAGACGATTGAGGCGACGCCGCAGTTCGATTCAGTAATACCCAACTTCTAATTACTTTACAACGAAACCAATTATTCGTCCGGGCACATATATCTCCTTAGTAACCTCACCTTTAGCTAAATGTCTTTTTACGTTATCCAAAGCTCGCGCTTTTTCCATAGCTTCTTCTTGACCAGCAGAAGGCGATATTTCCACTTCGCCTCTTACACGGCCGTTGACTTGCACACCAATTGTTACCGTAACATCTACAACCAATTTTTTATCATATTTCGGCCAAACAGAATCAAAAATACTATATTTCTCTCCCAAAACACTCCAACATTCTTCAGCCAAATGTGGAGCCATTGGAGCCATTAATTGAACAATCTTCTTCTTTGACCTTTCATCAATACCATTCTTCAAAGCAAAATTTACAAATTCCATCATTGAAGCAATGGCAGTATTGTATTGAAATGATTCAATATCCTCAGTTATTTTTTTAATTAGTTTATGCAGTCTTCTTTTTAAACTATTTAAACTGTTTACCTTTTGTTCAGATTGATTAATTAACTTCCAGAATCTCTCAACAAAACGTGCAATTCCAGTTATGCCTTTATCATTCCAATCTCCACCTTCTGTGAATGGCCCCATAAACATCAAATACATTCTGAAGACATCACTTCCATATTTTTCAACAAATTCATCAGGACTAACTACATTACCTTTTGATTTACTCATTTTCGCCCCATCCTTAGTAACCATTCCTTGGTGAATCAATCTCTTAAATGGTTCTTTCGATTTAATATACCCCATTTCGTGCAATGCTCGATGGATAAATCTAGCATAAAGTAAATGCATGCAAGCATGTTCAGGTCCACCAATATACATATCTACAGGAAGCCATTTATTAATAATCTTTTCATCAAATGCCTTCTTTTCATTTTTATTATCTGGATATCGTAAAAAGTACCAAGAGCTACACATGAAGGTATCCATAGTATCAACTTCAGGCTTCCATCCTTTACCAAAAATCTCTTCAGTTCTCTTAACTAGTTCTTTAGAACGAGCCAATGGCGCAGTCCCATCAGGATTAAAATCCACATCCTCAGGCAAAGTCCAAGGTAAATGTTCTTCTGGAATAGCATGCGCATTACCTTCTGGATCATAAACAACTGGAATAGGAGCACCCCAATATCTTTGTCGACTAATCAGCCAGTCACGAAGTTTAAACTGAATGGTTTCATTCCCATCTCCAGTTCCCTCTAGTTTATCAATGATTTTCTCACGCGCTTCTAAAATATCCATTCCAGTAAATCCCTCAGAGTCTACAAGTTTGCCTTTGACATTGTATTTATCGACATCATCGTAAACGAAACTTTCGCCATCTTCATTTTCAATACTTTGAACAATTTTGAACTTATATTGCTTTGCAAAATCCATATCTCTTTGATCATGAGCAGGAACGCCCATCACAACACCAGTACCATAATTCATCAGTACATAGTCCGAAATCCATAAAGGAATTTCTTCCCCTGTAAAAGGATGAATCAACTTCGCGCCAGTATCAACTCCTGTTTTTCCCTTCGATGTATCCATTCTCTCTATATCACTTTTTTTTGCAGCTTTCTTAATATATTCATCAACAGATTTTTTATGATTCTTATCTACAATAAGATCTAATTCAGGGTGTTCAGGGGAAATTACCACAAAAGTAACTCCATAAATTGTATCAACTGTTGTAGTAAAAGTTTCAAGTTTAAAATCCTCATTTCCTTTTAATTTCCAGGCAACATTGCAGCCTTTACTCTTACCAATCCAATTTTTCTGCATTAAAATAGTCTTTTCTGGCCAATCCAATCCATCATATTCCAAAAGTTTCTCTGCATAGTCACTTATCCTTAAAAACCACTGGTTCAAGTTTTTCTTAACCACATCATTCTTACATCTCTCACATTTCCCATTCTCCACCTGTTCATTGGCCAAAACGGTCTTACAACTATCACACCAATTCACAGGAGCCTCACTTTTATAAGCCAAATCTTTTTCGTACAACTTTAAAAATACCCACTGAGTCCACTTATAATATTCCTTACTAGAAGTCACAACTTCCTTATCCCAGTCCCACATCGCGCCCATCGCACTAAGTTGTTTCCTCATGTACTCACAGTTCGTAGCAATACTTTCCTTAGGGTGAACCCCAGTCTTAATTGCATAGTTTTCTGCCGGAAGGCCAAAACTATCAAAACCCATTGGTTGCATTACATTATAGCCTTGCATTCTCATATATCTCCCATGACTATCAGAAGGTCCAAAGTTATACCAATGTCCAATATGAAGTTTGTCCCCAGATGGATAGGGGAACATTACTAAATTATAATATTTCTTCCTTCTTCTCTCTTTAGTATCAGTTTTGTACTGTTCAGACTCTTTCCATTTATCCTGCCATTTCTTTTCTACATCACTTGCATTATATGCTTCCATCAAGACGAAATTAATTATTTAGCCTTGGAATTTTAATACAGAATCGACTTCCAAGCAAACTAGCAGCTTAAATTTCGTGTAAAAGCATTTTTAATTTATTCTCTGAAACTCAAGTTTCTCTCAACTAGTTTTTCTTTGCTCTCGTCTCTTTGCTTTAAATTGTTCTCTTCAATCTTTAATTTATCTTCTGTAACTTTTTCCTTTAAAAATTCCATCTCTTGAATCTGTTCAGTTAAATCCTTTATCTCATAAATGATTTTTACAACTTTTTGATTTTCATCAAGAACAGGTTTTGCATTCAATAAAGCGAGCAATTCTTCATTTTCTCCATTAATCCTAAAAGGACCAATCGACGTTTTTTCTTTTCCGTCCAAAATTACTTCACTTGTCTCAGAAAAAAGATCAGGTAAATCTCTAGTGTTAACATAGTCAAATAACAATTTCCCAACAACTTTATCAGTATCTCCTCCAACTAAATCTAGAAAGTCTTCGCTATAATGATCAATTTCCCCAGCAGAGTTAGTGACTAACCAAGCATGATCTAATCCTGATAAGTAGTTTTTGTAGTTTTGAATTGTCAAAACTTGTTCGTCTAAATCTTCATGATTTTCATGCCCGGCACCTAAAACATTAGCTTTCCCATGGTGCCCTTTTGAGCCTTCATACCCTTCAAAGAAGAACAAAATAACTGAAAGTGATACTACGAATATCGACAATGCAGAAATATAAACTTTGGTATTTTGAGAAATTTTCGTCATTTGTGTGTATTTTTATTTTCCCCAAATGAAATTATAGCACATTAGTGGGTGCCTGTCAATTCAGCAAGTGCTTTGTTCACTTAAATTAAGCAAATGTCGTGCAATCAGGAAGCTAATATGTTACAATTATCTGAAGTAATAATCTACACTATATGACAAATAATAACGTAGACATCGAGATGATATTGCCTGTATTAAGGCAGATACCACTTTTTTCAAGTTTGGATGAAAAGTTTCATCGAGAAATCATTCAACGGATTGTCTTAATGTATTATCCATCTCAATATGATATTTTCCAAGAAAACGAGCAGGGTGATGCACTTTATATTATTAAAAAAGGTAATGTACTAATTTACCATGCACCAAAAGAAGAAGGATTGCCAATTCGCCAAGTAGCGACTCTTAAAGAAAATGATTTTTTTGGGGAAATGGCTTTAATATCAGATGTGCCTAGAAATGCTTCAGCAAGAGCCTTAACAGATTGTGAGGTTTTTATACTAAGCAAAGACGATTTTAGGTCATTGCTGGATACGAACAAAGAATTAGCTGAACAAATCAGCTCAATTGTAATCAATAGAATAAACGAAAATAACAATAATCAATGATTTTTAGCTACTTAATACTTGCCCATCTTTTGGGGGATTTTGTCCTACAGAACTCACTTCTAGTAAGAATGAAGTATAAAGGATATTTAGGGTTAATTATTCACTCCTCAATACATGCTGTCCTAATATTTCTAGTTTTGCTCCCAATTTATTTAAGTAATATCGAGATATTACTATATGGAAGTTTATTTATTGGGATTATCCATTTTTTCATTGATTATACAAAAGTCTCATTCACAAAGAGATCTCCAAAAAAACAGACTACTGCATTCATTATTGATCAATTAGTTCATATTCTCACCCTAGTTATTGCCTTCTTTATTCTAAGTTCAAAATCTTTAATTGTTCCAAATACAACTTTTTACGAGATTTATACCAACACATCTTTGATTGTATTTCTTATCTTATTAATATTCTTATATAGCGTAGTTGAAGTCTATAAGTATCAAAAAATAAACAGCAAAGATAAGACTGCAAAATTTAAAATTAATAAACAAGAAGCTCATAAAAGAGTCTACATCCTAACATTGATGTACGTCCTTTATTTATTAATTTCCCTTTTTCTAACAAGGTAGAGATTTACTCCAAATTTTTATGGTGAATTTCCATATTTGATTGCTCACCAATGTCATCACTAAACACTTCTCTGGCACTAACTTCAGGTTCAGAGCTTAGTGTTAAAAATGTAAATGTCCATACTGCATAAGAAAAAACATCAACGATTCCATTCAAATAAGAGGCTAAAATCAATGCAATAAATCCTGTGATTCCTCCAACAATTAATCCAGTGATTGGAAGAGCTACAGTTGCAATATAGCCAGTAATTACAACAACCATTGCTGGAATCAGGAAAACCATAATGGCTTGAATAATTATTCTCACACCAATTATCAACATCAGTATTGAAATCAAAAAAGTGTGTTTTAGGTTAAGTGTAACTAAACGTGCACTTTTTTTCATTGATTCAAAAACCCCAAGATCATCAATTACAATATAGAAATCAGTGTAAGTAAAAAGCACAGACAAGACCAAACCAATAACCATGATGATCAAGAAGACCGGAAATAAGAATTTGAAAATGAGTGGTCCAAGATTTCTTAAAACAAAAGACATTTCTACAAGAATTGAAAAGAAAGTAAAAGTTCTAATTAATAAATGATACTCAAAAAGTGGCAAAAAAGATCTTATTCCCCATTTTAAACCAGTTCCAAGGCCAGAGTCTTGACCATTTCGATCTCTAGCAATTTTTTGCATGGCTGACGCCTTTGCAATTGTAGGAAAGGTGAAATATAGAATTCCAAAAATAGAAAGAACAACAATAACAGGAACGGTAAATTGCAGATGTTCTTTAAAGAAATCAAAAATAAAAGTCACAATATCATACAAAAAGTCATCTTCTTCATTGCTAAATAGATAGGAGTTTTTTAATGCAAAAAATTGATATCCAATATAGAAAACTCCAACTGTTGTGGTAAGAATGGAAGGTAAGAAACCAAACCAAATGATCAGCCTTTTATTAGCTTGAGTATATGCCCAGGCTTCACCAATTATTTGCCTATAATTCATAGCAACATATTACTCTCGAGCATGCATAAGTCAATTTACAAGCTTAAAATTTGATTACAAACTAAATTGACAAAAAGCCTTAAATTAAAGTAAAATCTCCTGCGAGTCCCCTTAACAAACTTCCAAATTATGCAAGAGAGAGGAAAACTTGAGAAAATTAAACGAAGGGTGACAAATTTTACCTGGGTCTGTGTAAATCATGCCAACGAAAAAACAACTAGATATCTACGAAGAACTTTTAAATTTCATCACTTAGACTTAGAGGATTGTCTTTCTCCAATACAGCGACCAAAAATTGATGATTATGAAGAATTTTTAAAAAATATTGATATTCAAGTAGAGAT
>CAYNUR010000083.1:0-5860 GCA_964400435.1 uncultured Candidatus Peribacteria bacterium | reverse complement strand
TGCTTGATCGAAGAAAACTAAAAAAATATAGAAAAAAAAGACTGAGCAATCGCTCAAAATTAAAAAGTCCCCACAGACAGAAAATTAAAAAGAAAACTTTTGCAAAAGTAAAAAAGCTTTTTATCAAGGCTGGAATAGTCGTTTCTATAGTTCTTTTTACTCACCTAATCTTCTTTTCTAACTATTTTACAGTTAAAGAAATTGTCAGTTCAAACGAGAATACTATCAGCGAATCTCTAGGAAAAAGATTAGAAGCAAATATCTCAAAAAACCTTGGAAACAACATAATATTCACGGACACAAACGAACTAGAAAATAAATTAATACAAACTTTCCCTGAACTTGAAAAAGTACATATCGAAAAAGACTATCCAAGTAAATTAATAATTGAATTTAACGAATTTCCAATTGTCGCAAATGTAGTAAATGAAACTGAAGAAATACAAAAAAACTACCTGATTAACTCAATCGGATTCGTGATTAATCAAGACATAGAAAACGCAAATCTTCCATATATTAAAATTAAATCCGAAGAACCAGTAAATATTGATCAACCAATCCTTAGCGCAAACCACATTCGCTACATTCTAGAATCAAAAATCTATTTCGAAGACAAATTTGGAATGCTGGTAAACGAAATTGAATACAAACCAATCCCAAGAGAAGTCCATTTATTAACTGAAAAAGGCTTCTACATTTGGCTTGATATCCAAAGACCTGCCGACCAACAGTTTAAAAAGCTTAAAAAAGCCTTGGTAAAACTAGACATCCACAATGAAAACTTGCAATATGTAGACCTGCGAATTGCTGGAACTAACGGAGACAAGATTATTTACAAAAGAGCACGATAAAGTTTTAACCCAAAAACATGATCTGGGCACTAATCGGAATTCTATTAGGAGTAATACTTGGAATGGCTGTAAATTATACTATTCCTATTGAATACATAAAATATACTGCAGTTACAGTAGTAGGAATTTTAGACTCAATGTTTGGAGCAATTAAAGCTGAAGTTGCCGGACAACTACTAAAAGAAAGATACAACGCAATAATTTTCATCTCAGGACTAATCACAAATATTCTACTCGCATTAGTTATTACTTTACTTGGAGAACAATTAGGACTAGATCTATACCTCGCAGCCACAGTTGTCTTTACTTTCAGAATTTTTACTAACATCGGAAAAATAAGAAGAGGTTTATTAAAAAAGTGGATTAAAAAATAGATAAAAAACCTGTCAATTCCTCAGAATTGTCAAACCCTGCAAAAATGTGTTAAAATACGGAGAGTAAAAAATAAAAGAAAAACAAAATGTCTCAAGCTTCCAAACTAGCTCTTATAAAAGAAATGATCGAATCTGCTGAATCTAATTTACGTTCAGCAAAACAAATTCTCAATGAATTAACTGGATCCAATTCTAAAAGTATCTACACAAAGATTGCTCAAGAAATAGAGCCTTCTTCAGATTATGATGATGAAAATAAAATCATTGAAGGAGTTTTCAATGGTCAAACAATGAATGATGCAGATGGCAAAGAATATCCTGTTCCAGCAAATTACGCTAGTAAATCAAAACTTATTCCTGGTGATATCCTAAAACTTACTGTCAAAGACGACGGATCATTCCTTTACAAACAAATTGGACCAGTTGAACGAAAAAGAATTATTGGAACTTTGACTTACGAAGATGGACAATACAAAGTGATCGCAGAAGGAAAAGCTTATCAAGTACTACTAGCTTCAGTAACTTACTTCAAAGGAGAAGTCGGTGATAAAGTTAGCTTAATAGTCCCAGAACTTGAAGATAGTGATTGGGGTGCAATCGAGAATATACTTCCAAAAGAAGAAGTAGATCTCGACTAAAACAAAAAAATAAAACAAAAAGAAAATGGCTGAAGAAAACCAACAAAACCAAAGTGAAGGTAATAGTAATACCCCACATCAAATTGATCTAAACACTCTTGGACAAACAAATCCTGGAGGAGTTCCACAAACACCAATTCAACCTCCAGCAAATCCTCAACAACAACCAGTAGCTAATCCTTCACAAGGACAAACCCAACCAAGCACGCCAAATATTCCAACACCTCAACAACCTGCTTCAACAACTCCCCCACCAATACAACCAAATCAGATTCCTCAAACGCCACAACCATCTACCAACTTACAACCAACACAAACTCCTTCAGCAGGTGTTGCTCCACCAGAATCTTCTCATGAGAAGATAGACCAAAAAATGGAACAAGCAATAGATGAAGCTACTACAGATACACCAAAGAAAAAAATGAACGTAAAAAAAATCGCAATAATTGCAGGAGCAATATTAGTAGTTCTAATTGGAGGATACTTTGTATACTCAATCTTCTTTGGTGGAGAAGGCGAAGAATCACCATCTGAAGCAATGGAAGAACTAAGTAAAGTTGTTGATGAATTAGAAGGAAACAGTCCTCCTTCTGTACAATCACCATTCGACGCACCAACTGAAGAAGAAGATGATATTGCTGAGGATGAAAATAAATCAGAAAATACCCCAGAAGTCGAAACTGAAGAAAATGAAAATACTACTGAAAATGAAGCAGAAATCAACGAAGAAGAAAATTCCAATGAAGAAAATAACGAGACAAATGAAAATGAAGCTCCACCATCACTGAACCTTGGAGGACCTGGAAGTCAAAACAACAACGATTCAGAATCTGAAGACTCTGGAAAAATCGCAAGATAGTAAAAAGATAAATCTAAAAAGCCCTTTCCATTAATACCGAAGGGCTTTTTCAATATTTTTCAACAATTTACCAATACACAATCCTCTAACTGCCTAGAGATAGAAAAAATACATTTTTTTATTAAAATTTTTTAAATTTTTCCTAAAAAAATCTTAAATACAAATAAAATTAAGCCCCCATCGGGAGGGTAACACAAAATATTAAAAAACTCTTAAAAAGCACAAAAAAACAAACCCTGTACCCGAACAAAGCGAGTGGTGCAGGGACTTGCAAAAAACCAGAAAAAAATGCTATAATATAAGGAAAACTAAAAACAAAAATGTACAAACTAGCAAAAATATTCAGAACGGCTGTCCAATATTCTGCTTCAGATATTTTTATCGGAACCGGAATGAAGCCAACCCTAAGAATTAACGGTGATCTTACAAAAATCCAAGAACACCCTGTTCTTACAAAAAAAATGGCTGAGGAATATCTTCTGGAAATCCTTACTCCAGAGCAAAAAAAACAATTCGAACAAACACTCGACTTCGACTTTTCTTTAGAAATTGAAGACATTGCTCGTTTTCGTGCAAATATTTTCGTTCAAAGAAAAGGTATTTCCGCAGTATTCAGACTTATTTCTGACAATATTAAAACAATGGACGAACTGGGACTACCAAACCAACTCAAAAAAATTACACACCAAAAAAGTGGATTAGTCATCGTTACAGGTCCAACTGGTTCAGGTAAAACAACCACAATGGCATCTATGATTCATGAAATTAATCTGACACAAGCAAAACACATCATCACAATTGAGGATCCAATCGAGTTTGTACACAAAAACGAGATGTCAGTCATTCAACAAAGAGAAGTAGGAGTTCATACTCACAGCTTTCAAAAAGCTCTTAGATCAGCTCTACGTGAAAATCCAGATATTATTTTGCTTGGAGAAATGCGAGATCTTGAAACTATTCATCAAGCTATTACTGCAGCAGAAACTGGTCATTTAGTCTTTGGAACACTTCATACACGAGGATGTGCCAATTCTATCAACCGTATCATCGATTCGTTCCCTGTAGATCAACAAAACCAAGTTCGAACACAGCTTGCAGAAGGTCTACACGCGGTAGTTTTCCAAAATTTGATCAGAACAAAAGACGGAAAAGGAAGAGTTGGTGCTTACGAAATCATGTTTGCAAACAATGCAATTTCCAACATGATCAGAAAATCAAACACACACCAAATCAATTCAGTAATCGAAACATCTTCAAGAGAAGGAATGCAAACAATGAAAAAATCAGTAACTGACTTATATCAAGCAGGATTAATTAGCGAAGAAGACGCCCTAAGAAATATTCCAAAAGAATTTGAAGCATAAAAATGAAGAAAACAATTTTAACAATCATCACTGCAGTAATGATCTCCTTGAGTTTCTTACCTCAATTTTCTGTAGCACATGCACAACAGACAGACTTAAGTGATGAAACTTTCAATCTAAACGAATTATCTCTTGGAGGTAATGAGCAACCAAATTCATATTTTGACTCAGGTCAATATTCTTCTCCCATAGTTGCTTTTATTGCCAGAGTAATCAACTTCGCAGTAGCAATAATCGGTTCAATTGCCGTAATTCTATTCATTGCAGGAGGTTTTATGTACATGTTTTCAGGAGGACAACAACAAAATCTCGATAATGCAAAAGATGTCCTAAAATACGCCACAATCGGTATAGTTGTAGCACTTTTAGCATACTTAATAGTTATTTCAGTCCAAAGTATTTTTATCAATCAATAGGATGAAAAAGAGTTTAGCAAAAAAATTAGCAATCGGAATTCTCTCAAGTTTTTTTCTAATTATTGCTTCTCCTAGTTTTAATACATTTGCACAAGATGCCGGAACAGTCACGGATCAAGAATCAGGAAATGATGAAGAACCAAAACAAAACAACATTGATAGAAGTGCACTTGCAGAAGAATTCTCATCAATTGCCAGTGCTCTTGATAATGCACAAGAGTGTATCGATGATAGTTTTGACCTAACAATTCAAAACCCAGACCAACCAGATCAAACAGTTAGTGTTCCATACATAGTTACGGTCATCGAAGAACCTTTAACCTTTGAAAACAGAGGAAACCCCGGTGATGATTTTGTTAGTCGCATCTGCTTTAGAAACACATTAAGTATGATCGAGCGTTCAACTGGCTTAGAAAAAACTCAAGTAAAAATGCTCACTGATTGTCCTGAATCAATCAGTAAACTTAAAACACCTCCTCTAAAACAAGGTGAACAACCACCTCCTTTCTTAATCGTTTATTCCTGCGAACAAGTACAAGTATTACTCAGTAAAGGTGGAACAACACTCATCGAAGGCTATATCGGTACAATTTATAGATGGGCAGCTAGCATTGTCGGAATTATCGCCGTCACAGTAATTGTCATCAGCGGAATACAAATTTCTGCTTCTGGAGGAGATAGCGAAGCAATCAGTTCTGCAAAAACAAGAATTCTTCAATCCCTAGCTGGAATTGCCATTCTATTCTTAGCTAGCTTAATTTTATTCACAATTAACCCAGGATTCTTCACAAATCCAAACTCTGGAGAAGAAGTAGTCACCGAACCATAATCCAACAAACCAACAGTTCCAAATCCAAATTAATAATGAAAAAAATTCTCGCAATAACATTTAGTTTAATCATTTCATTCAGCATATTTTCGAACAAAACAAATGCTGAAGAAATTTCCAACACCCAAAGTTCAAAAATATTATTCACAAATGAAGTTATCTTAGCTAACAACGAGAATTTTCAACCTACAATTATTCCTCAACCAGATAATCTTCCCGGTCCCAGCGAAGAAGATCAAGCAAATGCAGGACAAAGAAACATACTAGTTGACACCGTCCTTCCCAGACTTGGAATTGTAATTGTCAGCTTTACCGGAATCGCTTCACTAGTATTTTTAATTGTCGGAGCAGTAAGATTTGTTACAGCTTATGGCGATGAAGAAGCAGTAGAAAAAGCAAAAAGACAAGTTACTTATGCAATAGTTGGATTCGTAATTTCACTTCTTGCATTTGTAATTGTTTCAATTGTCACAAACATTCCATTTGTAGGAGATGAAAGCGAACAAAACCAACAAAATCCCCCTCCAAC
>CAYNUR010000082.1:0-5889 GCA_964400435.1 uncultured Candidatus Peribacteria bacterium | reverse complement strand
AAATAAGGGAAGGCCAGAAATAGCCTTCCCAATACTAATTAACTCACTCTGGATCAAGTGCTGGAATTCGAATTAAGATTGGGAATTCCACATTTTCTTGATCCAACTTCCTGGTATATCGATCAGGAAAATTATCAGGAAGGAGTTTAATCTCTTCTTCGAAACCAAACCAGACGCTAAACTCTGGTAAGTTTCGACCATAGGCCAGTGCCTGAAGATCTTTTCCATTCTCAATAAAAACCATTGATGGTAGATCTTGGCAGGAAAAATTGAATGTCTGGCCATTTTGTGGCAATTCGTGAATTTGATCCAGATCTTCATTTGAAAAAACAGAAACTGAAGAACCTGGTGAAGAAAGCCACAAGGTATATCCTAATTCAGGATTACATTGCCACCCTTCGATATTATTGGGATCGGGACATAGAGAAAAATCGATCTCTTGCAGGTCCTGGCTTAAAAAATCCAAATTATAGATCCAAGACTTTTTGTCCCCAACTGGAAAAATATTAAAATCAAGGTCCAGATGATGATCCCAAGGTTGTTCCCAGCAATAGAATTCAATATCAAATGCTGGGATAATTTGTCCTGGAAGAATTGTTTCATTGCTTTCTTCCTGACGATTTAGAATATTAATCGCGCAGCTTTCACGATCCTTTTCGTCAATGAAGCTCAAGTAGAAATATTCGATTTGGATTTCTTCTTCATCGAGATTTTTTAGATCGCATTGAATCGGAATAATAGCGTTTTTACCACTACATGAAACCTCCTTTTGAGTTTGAGAACATTGAAGCTCTAAATTTGGCTGTTTATATCGACACTCACCTACAAATGTGTGATCATTTTCAGTCATGCAGGCGAAGTGGTTTTGGACACAACTGTATCCTTTTTTGCAGCTACTAGCTCGACATTTGCATGAAGATCTAGAGCTTAGATCGTTGACTAACTTTTCCCAATTTAGGTTTTCTGTGTCTTGTAATTCTGTGCTTTCCCAATTTGAGATTTCTACATAATTTTCAACACTTTTGAGCAGAATTATATAGTTCTGATAAGTCAGCTCGTGCTGTGGATGAAAATCTTTTGTTTTCTCAAAAAGTTCTAGATGGTTTGCACATGAAAGCCAAGACCAATCTTGACTATTTTCAATTTCATCTTCAAATGGATGTCCATTTGCACCTTCGCAGTGCTTTTCTAGATCGAAAAGATTTAGAATTAACTTGAGTGCATCAACTGATTTTACAGCTGATTCTGGCTGATAAAATTGTAGTTGTTCCCAGCTCAAAGCGCATTCCTTCCACAAATAATTTAGGGAACTGGAATATTCGCTTTGAAATTGTTGCAAATAGGCCGGACTGAGATTTTTACGTCCGCAATCTGGATTTAATGGGCAGCTTTCTAACTGGTAGCAACCTTCTTCATGTGTGATTGTTTCATTTTCTTCTAAGTCCTTAATTTGAAACAAGTCTGAAGATTCTTGATGTGACGGAATCGGATCTTCGAGGAAATTGAGATGTTTTCCGTCACATGAGATGAAAGAGAAAAAGATAAAGATAGAAATAAGATTCATGAGCTTAGTCATTTTGGTCTCCAACCGTGAGTTAATGAGTTTTAAAGAACGAATTAGTATCAGAACTTTTCTGCTCGATCTAATTACAATTTGATCATAAAGTTATATTTTTCTGAGTTATATTTTAATTTAGCTCAGTTCTTTTTTTTGTTTTAAATAAGCTATTCATTTTAAAATTTTTTGTTGTTTGTTTTCGTCAACAAGGCTTCTTTCAAAAAGGAAACATTTTAAGCTTGTGTCTAGTTTAAGTTTTTTATCTTTCGTAGATAAATGCTGTATACATTCAGAAGTGGGTAACATTTTTTGCTGTACATAGTTTTAAGTACTGCAAAGGGCTATCACTCTTGACAGGGCAACTCATGAGTGGTATAAAGGGCACTTAAATTTAGATTTAATAATCATTGTTATTATGAGTACTATGAGATTTCTCGCTGCTGTTTCAGCATCTATTACGATGTTGTTTAGCACTGTAGCACCTGCTTTTGCGCAGACTGCTCCACCAACCACTGATCCTGTTGAATGTCAGGTTCAAGCTTCAGTAGACTTTGTTAACATTGCCAATGAAGGTAATGGTGACTTAGCTGAAGCTGTTTTTATTGGACAAACTGTAACTTCGATTGCTGGAGGTACTGTTTTTGATCTAATGGATTCAAATCTAAATATTCTAACTGATGCTCCTTTTGATAAAGATGTTCCAGGAGTTGCAATTAGAAGAGTTGAGTATTTAGATCAACCAGGTATGGATTTTATTCTTTATGGTGAACACGAATCTGGAACGGGAAAAGAATCCCTTGAAGCTAGAATTAACATCGTGAATGGTAGAATTGTAAGCGATTTACCAAGAAATACTGAGTCACAGGGTGATGGTATTGGTGAATTTGGAAATGCTGGGCAAGATGAATATACAATTTCTGCGGATGGAACATATATTGACATTATTTTTACTGTGACTTCTGCAAGTGATAATGTTGAGTTCTATATTGAACCGATGGTACTAAATAATGCAGGAGAATGTGTTTTTATTGAAGATATTGATAATGGTGGAGGTGGACCAACTGATCCAAATCCAGGACCAGACGTAAGTGGTTTAGTTTGGGATGATTTAAATAGTGATGGTATCAGACAAGACGGAGAACCTGTTTTAGAAGGTGCTGAAATTTATTTAAATACTATTAATCCTGACACTAATAGTCTTGGATCTGTTGCTTCTACTGTTTCTGATGTTAACGGTGAATATTCTTTTGATGGATTAACTGATGGTGATTTTTATTTTATCGCTTTCAGCCTTGATGATTTTACAGGTTATGAATACACATTGATGGATGTTGGTACTGATGACTCTCTAGATAGTGATGTTGATCCTCTTGTTTCTGATTATGGATATGGATCTACTAGAGTTTTTGAATACAAAGATGCTCAAGATACTTTTAATACATATGAAAGATCTACTTCTTCTGGGGAAATGGCTAGAGATGCTAGTAATGATCTAGTAGTTAATGGAAGCCTTGATGCTGATGAAGTTGATGCTGGCTACAGAATGGAAGTTATTGTTCCTGCTGGGCCGGACGTAAGTGGTTTAGTTTGGGATGATTTAAATAGTGATGGTATCAGACAAGACGGAGAACCTGTTTTAGAAGGTGCTGAAATTTATTTAAATACTATTAATCCTGACACTAATAGTCTTGGATCTGTTGCTTCTACTGTTTCTGATGTTAACGGTGAATATTCTTTTGATGGATTAACTGATGGTGATTTTTATTTTATCGCTTTCAGCCTTGATGATTTTACAGGTTATGAATACACATTGATGGATGTTGGTACTGATGACTCTCTAGATAGTGATGTTGATCCTCTTGTTTCTGATTATGGATACGGTACTACTAGAGTTTTTGAATTTGTGGATAATCAAGATACTTTTAATACATATGAAAGATCTACTTCTACTGGGGAAATGGCTAGAGATGCTAGTAATGATCTAGTAGTTAATGGAAGTCTTGATGCTGATGAAATTGATGCTGGTTACAGAGTGGAAGTTACTGCTCCTGGTGAACCATCAATTACTGGTAGAGTTTGGGAAGATAACGACAATGATGGGATACAATCTGGAGATCTTGCTGCTGAGCCAGGAGTAAGTGGTGTTGTTGTTCGACTATATGAAGATGATGGGAAAGGATTTGTACAAGTGGCAGAAACAGTTACTAACTCTGAAGGTGTTTATCAATTCTTTGGGTATGATGATGCGGACTTCAAAGTAGAGATTCCTGTTGAAATTGATACCGGTGCTACTTCTGGAGATCCTATTATCAGTAACCTACCTGAAACTTGTACTGGATTTACTGTACAAGATGCTGCTGGAAATACTTCTGATGCTAGTGATAGCGATATTGATGGCGTAGATGGTTCGGCAGACTTTGGATTTACTGATCCATTTAGTGTTGCTGAAGATGCAAGAGTTTCTGCTATTGATGCTGGTCTTCTTTGTGAAGATGATACTAATAATGGTGGTGGAAATAATGGAGGTGGAACTAGTAGTGGAGGCGGAAATACTGGTGGAGGTTCAAGTTCAAATGGTGGAGGATCTAACTCTGGAGGAGGTTCTTCTGGAGGTGGAGGTAATCCATTCTTTGGTCTAAATCCAGGTGGAGGAAGTACCCCTGATAATGGTGAAGAACCAAACTTCAGTGGTCAACAAGCTCCGGAAATTTCTCAAGACGCTTGTCTAACAATTAACCCAAGAGATCTTCAATTCGTTGATGAACATGGTGTATATTCAGACATTTTAAGAGAAACTGCGAAAATTGGAGAAGGTTATATGGGTAAAACTCAATATGCAATTAGTGGTTATGGAAACGCAACTTATGAAGCTGGTGTATCTGCAGTTGGTGAAGATAATAATGCACTAGTTTATGAAGTTACTAAAATTATGATTACAGCTGGACTTTGTTATGAAATCCAAAGTGCTACTGATATTCAAGATGACTTTGTTTTCCCTGATCTACCAAAAGAAAATCCAAATGATCAATGGATGTCAGATCTTTTATACACAGCAAATAGTTTAGATTTGATCCATGGTGAAGCAGATACTTTTGCTGACTATAGTCGTGAAATCGATAGTGCAGAGTTTGTTGCACTTATGGTAAGAACTTACGAAGCTAAACATGGTTCAGTTGATATTTCAGATGCTGATAGTGATCTAAATCTTGAGACTTCTCAATGGTACTATGATTACTATGTAAAAGCTGATCAATTAGGAATTCTTGATGAAGAATTAATGACTCCAGGTAGAGTTCTTCAGAGAAAAACTGCATTTAAAATGGTTGTAAATGCAATGCTAAGTATTGGAGCTTATACTCCAGAAGCGGTGGAAGATATTCTATCTAGAGATGGAATTGAATTCTAAATCGCCTGAATGAAGAAAACTAAAAAATAGCCGGGATTTATTTCTCGGCTATTTTTTTAAGAAAGTTTTTGATTTGAATTTTGTGCCCAAGAACGTTTTTGGAATCTTTCTCTTTTGAGAATTCTTTCAATTTATTTCTAACATTTTTAAGATCACTTTCTTCATCTACAGATGCTAGTAGGATTGAAACTAGTGCGGTTATTTCTGCGGTTGATTGTGATGTACCATTTTTATAAGCGTATCCTTGGTTAGCTAGACTAATTACGTCACCTCGGATACTGAATTCTACTTCTTCACCATAGTTTGAATATGGTGCTCTTTGACCGAGTAGATTTAAACTTGCTACTGAAATTACATCTTCATATGCTGCTGGATTGTAGAGTTGCTTCTGACCAGCATTTCCAGATGGTGCAATAACTATGATATTTTCTTTTGCCATTTCTGAAATTGTACTTTCTAGAATTTCACTGTTTGCATTTGAACCGATACTTAGATTAATTACAGATGCTCCATTTTCTCTAGCGTAACTTAAACCAACTAAAAGTTCTGAAAGCTTCACATTGTTTTCACTATCGAGAACTTGAACTGGTAGAATTTTTATAGAATCTTTTTCTAGGACTTCAGAAAGTGCCATGATAATACCTGCGAGATGAGTTCCATGACCATTTGTGTCTGATTCAACATCTGCATTATCAATTGCACTCCAACCGTAAATATCATCGATATATCCATTATTGTCGTCATCGAAACCTGCTTTACCGTTCTCTTCGATACTATTAACTGCAATTTTATTTACATAGTTTTCTGGGTTGTAAAGTCCGGAATCGACTATTGCAACAGTTATTTCTCTATTTGGTGTAATTTGATCTAAATAGTCTTCTGCTCCCAAGAATTTGTTGATATGTTTTAATCTAATTGACTGATC
>CAYNUR010000081.1:0-5926 GCA_964400435.1 uncultured Candidatus Peribacteria bacterium | reverse complement strand
AATCAAATATTTGATTTAGTAGGAAAGGGGACCGTAAGCCTCGGAATTGCTCCAATCGAAAACATGACGAATGGGACTGTCGGTGAAACTCTGGATGCTCTATTTGAAATGGATGTTCACATTATAAAAGAAATCGAAATTCCAATTCATCATTGCCTCATTGTTAATCCTCACGCAAAGAAATCAGATATAAGAGAAGTAATTTCTCATCCTCAAGCAATTTCTCAATGTCAAAAATTCCTCAGCAAAGAATTTCCAAATATTCGAAAAACTGAAACTACTTCAACAGCAATGGGTACAAAAATTATTGCAGCAAGCAATAAAGTTTCCCAATCAGCCATCGCATCGGAATATGCTGCAAAAGCAAATAATCTAAAAATATTAGCAAAAAAAATCGAAGATAAGAATAATAATAAGACTAAATTTGTAGTAATAAAAAAAGGCAATTTTAAAAAATCCTCTAAGCCAGCAGAAGACTTAACAAATAAAACTTCAATTCTCTTTTACTTTGCAGAAAATAAATCTGGATCATTATTCTCTGTACTGGAAATTTTTGCTAAGGCAAAACTCAATCTCTCAAAAATTGAATCTCGACCAACCAAAGCTAAATTTGGAGAATATATCTTTTACCTAGATATCGTAGGAAATTTTTGTGATAAGAACGTTGAAAAAGCACTTCAAAAAGTAGAGCAGAAAGTAGCAAAGCTAAAGATTCTTGGTAGCTATTAATTTGACAACATTAAAATAAGTTGATAAAAAATCTTCTCTAATTTATTTCGATGCCAGAAAGTCCAAAGCAAAATTACAGGCAACTAAAAGAATACACGCCGGTTGTATTAATTGGTGCACTCGCTCTACTCGCCTCTAGCTACGCAGAAGAAATAAGTAGAACATTAAACAGTGTGCAAAATCAGGAAGTAAAGAAAGACCTTTTTGAACCAACTCCGATTGGTAATCCTGACAATCACTCATCTAAAAGAAGAAAAAAAGAAGCTTTATGCTTGGAAAAATGCAAAATAGCTGACGGAAATCCCCGTATACTTTATCGTGAAAACATTGATTATTCTGAAGCTAGAAGACACCTGGCTCATGAACCAGTAAATCTTATCTATCTTCCTCATTTAAGTCCTGAATATCCTGAGCACGAAGATGAAGTATTTTTAGTCTTAGACTCAACGAAACAAAATAGTCTTAATCTAATCATTGACGAATCAATTATCCTCCAGCCAACTGCTGATAAAGTCTGTAAACTTGCAAAAGAAAATAAGCTCTCAGTATATATAATTAACTCAAATGTTTCAGTAAATGCACATGAAATAATGAGTCAATGTATTGAAACAGAAAATTTACACTACGATGAGGAAGCAGCAGATAAATTGAGAATTATAATTGATAGCGAACTAGCCCCTTAGCTTATCCATAAATTGAATTTTCTTTTCAATTACCTCAGTTTTTCCAATATCATTTCGATAAAATACTGGGCCTTTTACCGTAATTAGGGCAGACTGAGCTATTTTTTCTGCTTCTAGCAATGTATCTGCAATACCAACAAAAGCAATTGCTCTAGATCCGCTCAAATATAATCCATCTTCTCTTCCATCTACCGATGAAAAATACATCAATGCATTATTATCTCCATCCTCAATCTCTATCTTTTTATTCTTAGCAGAGTTTTCAGGATAACCTTCAGGAACAACATATTTGCAAACTGTAGCCTTCTTCTCAAATTCAATATCAATTTTATCAAGACTGCCAGCAATTATTGCCTCACAAATATCAACGAAATCAGTCTTTAATAAAGGTAAAACATTCATTACTTCAGGATCACCAAATCTCGCATTGTACTCAACTAATTTGACTCCATTCTTAGTAGCGAAAAAACCACCATACATTATTCCCTTAAATAGCGCACCAGTTTCCTTAAATAGCGCCTCAGCAACTTTCTGTGTTATCTTAAGAGCCTGTGTTAAATCATCATCTCTAAGGAATGGTAAAATATGATTTGCATCTGAATATGAACCCATGCCACCAGTATTAGGCCCTTCATCATTGTCGTAGGCTCTTTTATGATCTTGTGCAATAGGCATCGGGACAACAGTTTTTCCATCAGAAAAACACATTAAACTAAATTCTTGTCCAACAATTTTTTCTTCTACCACTACACGACCAGCATCAACTAAACATTCTTTCGCAAATTTAATTCCGTCACTTTTCCCTTCTAAATGATCGCCAGAAACTTTTACACCTTTACCGCCTTTTAACCCATCAGCCTTTACAACAAAATCATCACCTAAGTCCTCAAAAAATTCTTCGATACCATCTTCCTCAAAGAAAACTTTAAATTTAGGATTCCCAGGAATATCATATTTCATCAACAAATCTCGAGTAAAAGCTTTTGAAGTCTCTAGTCGACCGACAGTTTCAAGTGGTGAAGCTGATGGAATCTCAATTTCCAATAGCATGTCAACTACACCAGCGGCAATTGGTGCCTCAGGCCCCATCACTGCAAAGTCCGGTTTAACATCTAATGCAAACTCACGAATTGCCTCTAGGTCAGTGACTTCAGCAATCATATATTCTGTACTATATTCAGCTAGTCCAGGATTTCTGGCCTTACCAACAACGTATATTTCAACTTCATGCTTACTTTTTTTCAAAGTTTCCGCAATAACATGTTCACGAGCTCCATTACCAACCAAAAGAATTTTTTTCATCCGATAAAATTATTTTCTACTAGATACAATATATCTGAAAATACAAAGAATTAAAATCTGACCACTAGAAGTGACCCCAACCAAAATGGAAGGGGTCATCATGATGCGCTTAACACTTTAGAATATCAACGTTGATCAGCAACTGCTAAGAGATTATTCGATATGCCCTTTGCAGTTGAGAGTATCCAGCAGAGCCTCTTCAAAGAGTTTAAACTCCTTAGAGACAATCTGGTTATGACCAACTCCCAGCATTGCGGCACGCCCGAAGTACAACTTGAGCGGTTTGTAGCAGATTGATCCGTCTTTCGAGAAAAGACTTTGGAAGGTCAATTCGCTCGAGACAGAAACCAAGCCGGTGATTGCACTGAGGCACTCGATGTATCTGGTGTTTCCAGTGTGCTCTGCGTTATGGATAACCATGAGATTCTGAGGGATAATCAACTGATTCCTGGCATCAGCAAGGCAGCTCTGAGAAATCCGTTGATAGACCCCACCGAGCAGCAGAAGATTGTCCTGAGTTCTCAGTTTTTCGCTAGCAGCCTGATTGTGCTTGTTGCTCGGGTTTGCACACTGACACATCAGAAATGCAACCATAGCAGCCAAAAGCACAAGAGCAGGCTTTGGATGGTGATTCATAGATTCACCTCGGCATTTTGTTAAAATTACACTAAAAAGCGCATCATCCTCTGCAACAGAAACTCTTTCAAGTTCATAGACTTAAGCAAGCTTGAGCAAGAGGAGACGGATACTAACAACTTAATAGCTAAATTACAAAGTAAAATTAACTACATTTCATCCTCAAATACATCACAAGCTTTGTCGTTGATTCTAGTATCTGCATTAGCTGCAAGTACTTTTTCATCTATATCTCCAGTTTTATACTTTCCATCAAAGCAAGCCATGCACATATCATTTAGGTTCTTATTACCTTGTGCACAACTTTCAAAAGCATCTTCAACATCAGTATAAATCAGTTTGTCAGCTCCAATGAATTCTCTAATTTCCTCAATGCTGCTGCCAGCCGCAATTAATTCCTCTCTAGTTGGAATATCAATACCATAAAGACAAGGGCTTACTACAGGAGGCGAATATGAGCAGAAATATACTTTTTCTGCACCAGCTGCTCGCATCATCTCAACAATTTTTTTAGAAGTGTTTCCACGTACAATACTGTCATCTACTAAAAGTATTTTCTTGCCTTTAATCTCAAGCTGCATTGGGTTTAGTTTGTATCGAATAGATTTCTTTCTAACTTTCTGCCCCGGCATAATAAAAGTTCTTCCGATATATCTATTTTTAACCAATCCTTCCCGATAACGAATTCCTAGCTCATCAGCAACAGCAAGAGCAGCACTTCTAGATGAATCTGGAACAGGCATCACAACATCTATATCAAGATCTAACTCTTTAACTTTATCAGCCAATCTTTTCCCCATTCTTAAACGTGATTTGTAAACTGAAATATTATTAATCAAAGAATCGGGTCTCGCAAAATATATGTACTCAAAAATACAAGGAATATGTTTTTTTGTCATAATTTTTTTACGATGAACCTCTCTTGTTTTTTCTTCAATAAAAACTGCTTCTCCAGCATCTAAATCTCCAACTAATTCATAACCTAAAATATCTAGAGTGACTGATTCAGAAGCAAAAATATAGTCTTCACCCTTATCTGTTGTCTTTTTTCCCATTAATAGAGGTCTAATACCATGAGGGTCCCTAAATGCAACCATACCTTTACCGGCAATATAAGAAATAACGCTATAAGCACCTTTTGATCTTTTATAAACTGATTCAACAGAATCCCAAACGTGTTCAACTTCCAAATCCTCCTCTATTGAATTAGAAAGGTATTTAGTAAACATATTCAGTAATATCTCACCATCACTTGTCGAGTTAATCAACCTTCTATCCTTTTCATACATCTCTTTTCTTAACTCAGGAGCATTGAATAAATTACCATTATGTACCATCACAACACCAAAAGGTGACTGACCAAGAAATGGCTGAGCTTCCTCTACACTATTTCCACCCATAGTTGCATAACGAGTATGTCCAATTCCGGCATATCCTTGTAACCGCTTCATGTGTCTTGTATGAAAAACATCTTTTACAAGTCCTATTGCTTTTCTAGAATGAAATTTTCCATCATAGGTAATAATCCCTGCAGCATCTTGACCACGATGTTGAAGAGTCACCATTCCATCATAGACATCTTGAGCTACATAATCATGACCAAAGATTCCTACAATTCCACACATATTTTATTGGTAATTATTAATTCTTTTAGCCGCCGTAACAATATTTT
This sequence comes from uncultured Candidatus Peribacteria bacterium, assembly GCA_964400435.1. Lineage (GTDB taxonomy): Bacteria > Patescibacteriota > Gracilibacteria > UBA1369 > LOWO2-01-FULL-3 > CAYNUR01. The sequence goes on along the minus strand of CAYNUR010000081.1, from coordinate 904 downwards.
CCATTAAACAAGCAACAGTCATCGGTCCAGCACCACCAGGAACTGGAGTAATGTAGCTAGCTTTTTTTGAAATTGCTTCAAAATCACAATCTCCAACTAATTTTCCGTTATCTAATCTATTTATTCCGATATCAACCATCACTACACCATCTTTAACCATATCAGCTGTTATCAAATTCACCTTACCGACAGCAACACATAAAATATCAGCTCTCTTTGTATGAAAAGCCAAATCTTTAGTGTAATAATGACAAGTAGTCACAGTAGCATTTCTATTTAAAAGCATTGTCGAAAGCGGTTTACCAACAATATTACTGTGGCCAACAACTACGACCTCTTTACCTTCAACTGGAATCTCATAGTAATCTAAAAAATGAATAACTCCTTTAGGTGTACAAGGAGTTAAGTGTTCAAAATCTTTACTAATAAACATCTTTCCCAGATTGTAAGCGGTAAATCCGTCGACATCTTTTTTCGGATCAATAGCTCTAATGACATCAGGAGTAAAAACATGTTGAGGCAAAGGTAGTTGAACTAAAATTCCATGAATAGTTTCATCTATATTTAATTCGTTAATCTTATCAATTAGCTCCTGAGTAGTTACATCCTCACCGTAATCAAATTGTACCCAAGAAATACCGGCTTTATTACAGGCTTTCTGCTTTTGTTTAATATAAGACAAAGAAGCAGGATTATTCCCTACAAGAATAACAGCTAATTTAGGATGGATATGATCAAGCCCCATTCTATCTACCTCATGAGAGAGTTTCTCTAGAATTTCCTGTGAGACTTTTCGGCCATCTAATAGTGTTGCCATTAATTTGAAAAATATTTTTTAAGCTCATTCTCATCTTATCCGCAAGGTTTCAAAAGGTCAAGTAATCCTTTTATTTATCTATAAAAT
>CAYNUR010000080.1:0-5991 GCA_964400435.1 uncultured Candidatus Peribacteria bacterium | reverse complement strand
ATATTACACCTTTATTTTCATACGTTAAATAAACACTTCTAAAAAAAGTTACAAATCATTATTTCAAACCACAAAAATAAGTAGAAAATTACATATCCCCAAAGGGAAGAAATTAAAGCCCATTCAAAAAACATGCTATATTTCACATACAAATAACCAAACAAAATGAAAAAATTAATTTATCCAGGATTTTTCATCCTCTTAATGACAATCTTTATTCCCACAACTTACGCTGGCGCTTGTTCTAGTCACGGCGGAGTAAATTGCCTTGCTGGTCATGACAGTGATGGTAGCGTAATTTGCAACGATGGATGGACAGAAAGTTCCGTTCAATACACAGAAATTAAAGACATCTGTTTAGACAACTACTTAGAACCAGGACCATTTTTCGATGTTACGCAGTCAGATCCAAACAGAGAGGCAATCCTTTATCTTTACGACAAAAGCATTATTAATGGTTATCCAGATTTAACTTTTAAACCAAAAAACGAAATCAACCGTGCAGAACTTTTAAAAATTCTTATCGAAGGATCAGGTATAACACCAACTTTAGAATCAAATAGCAACTGCTTCACAGACGTCACAACAGATTGGTATGCACCTTATGTTTGTTACGGAAAATCAATCGGTTGGGTAGACGGATATCCAGATGGCAGCTTTAAACCAGCTCAAACAGTAAACAAAGTTGAAGCAATCAAAATGCTCATCAATTCACAAAATATCGAAGTTCCAACATCAATTGAAGAACCTCCGTTTGCAGACGTTCCTACAGAAGAATGGTTTGCTCCTTTTGTAAGCACAGCAAAAAACATGGACATTCTTGAAGAAACAGGTAACACATTCTCTCCTTCAGAACTAATGACAAGAGGAAGCATTAGCGAAAACCTATTCAGACTACTTACATACAACCAACCTGAGCAAAAAGAAAATATAACTCTAGAACTACCAGAAAGTTGGATCACTGAAATCAGCCCAAATCCAAACCAAACAAATGTCCTCCATCATCATCCAGACGAAGATACACCTGAGGAAACAAAACAAGGTTTTATAATTCAAACAACTCACGAACTAACTTTAGAGATAACAGATCTTCAAGAATTATTCGACCACCAATACGAAGAATGTCAAAAAAACAATCCTGAACCTGAAGAATATCCAGAATCAGAAACTCCTGAAACTGAAGACCCACTATTCTACATTCCTTGCGAGCAAATCTATACAAGTGAATTAACAGAAATAGAAGTAGACGGATTCACTGCATACAGATCAGAAATCATAGGAGTCCCTGAAAGTGGAGAACAAAAAGAAACACTTTATCTACCTCTTTCAACTAAAATAATCGAATTAAAAGCAATTTACTTCGACGGAAATCTTGAAGAAAAAGAGGAAACATATAATGAGATTTTCCAAAGTTTAACTATTGAATAAACTAAAAAATATCTACTCCAAAAGTACTAACTAGTTAAATTTAACCAGTTGGTACTTTTTTTGAATAAGCACAAATCCCGTTAACATACTTATCATCAATAAATAAGTAGAAAATTCAGGAATAGTTGCACCTGCTCCACTTTGTATAGTCACAGAATCATACTCTGAAAATCCATGTTCTTGATTCGAATTTGAAACTGGAGTTGCAACAACCGTCCATTCTTCATCAACTTGAGTTTCATCAGCATGAATTCTACTGAAATTAGGGGCAAAATCTACACTACTTTCATTTCCAAGTAAGGCAATTTGAGCTGCCGAAAAAGGTCTCTCACTAATAATCACATTATCTATTTCACCTTGAAAGTTATCTCCAGCATCACACTGAGAAATACCCGCTTCCTCACCGATACAAATAGGACTACTATTCCCCTGAATAGATCCAGGAGCATTTGTACTATCAACTTCAACACCATCTAAATACAATTTAAGATCAGTACCATCATAAACACCAGCAACGTGATACCAAGTATCACTAGAAAGAGAAACTGTATCATAGGTTGCTGAATAATAAGTTCCATCTACATTTACAATAAAACAAATATTATCACTCCCACATGTTGTACTCCCTTCATTAATCGCTATGAAGTATTCCCCAGCTTGTGTCTTTGATACAATTCTTTGCTCAAGAGCAATATTATCTGTGTTAAACCAGGCAGCAACAGTAATAGTATCATACGAAATATTCGGCAAAGTAATATAATCATTGCCATCAAAAGAATAACCACCTGAGGCACCATCGTAACCATTTGTAGCTCCCCATGTTGCACCAGAGACAATCCCTTGATTTCCATTACCAGAACTATCAAATGTTACAGATCCTTCATTTCCAAATGAAGTTTCAAAGTCTAAAGCGATATCAGTCATTGTCTCACCATCAATAGTCCAATTGTAAAGAACATGATCCGTATTCGTAGTATTAGTTGAAACAATCAAATTTTGAAGATCACCTGGCAAGGATGGTAATAAACTTAAACTATTAATAGTTGCTGAAGGAGCTCCACCAAAAGTCCAATCAGTATTATTTCCACTATCAAATCCTAAAAAATCAGTCATATCAATTGTTGTACCACTTGTATTATTATTATCCTGAACATCTAAATAATAGAAGTTACGAGCTCCATTTGGTGCGAAAAAAGCTTCAGAAGTAGGAGTAGAAGCTCTCAAAGCTAAAACTTCTGAAAGCCCTCTCAAAGTCGATAAACCTCCAACAGTCACAGTTTCACCCGACTCAAAAGTCAAAGTAGATTGAGAATAAGCTATTTTTGTAAAATCATTAAAAGTTGGACTACCAGTTATTGCTTGATCAACTCCATCAAAAATAATTTCACTACTAGCTGATGTAAATGTCCCCGAAGCTCCAAGGTCAAAATCACCAGCCAAAGTCATATCCGATGTATTCATATCTAAATTTCCAGAAGAAATAGAAAGATCATTTTCTACATCAATATCTACACTTCCATCAATACTTAAGCCATTTGAAGATTTATTCACAATCAAGTTATAAAATTCAACAACCTTATTGTATGAGTTTTGATAGTTACTTAAAGCAGCCCCATCAAATTCCACCGTACCGTTAGAATGATTAAAAATTGCCCCCTCCCGAACATTAAAATCATCACCAATATACATTGTTGAAGCCGGAGCAATAAAATTATCTCCAATATCTTCTACTCTAAAATGCCTAGCAACGCCTATTGATGTTGCCGAAGAGCAATCAACAATAGAAGCTCCACCATTCGAATCAACTATAAAATCTTGTCCAACAAGTAAAGTAGCCGTATCACAATTCAAAGTCGCCTCATTAATTTGAAAACTCTGATTAACATTTATCGTACCAGAACCTAAATTAAGCGTCCCAGCTTCAAAGGCGAAACTCGTTCCCAAAGCATTAAGAACAAAATCCTTACCTTCTAAATCTAAAATCACTGAAGATCCAATTGAAGTAACCTGTTCTGTAATATCAAGAGTCCCAGAAGGGCCTGCATAAAATTCTCCATCATTTAATTGAAAATCCTGTAAATCAATATTTGCAGAACTACCTTGGAAAACCCCACCATTCAAAGTAAATTCATCATCAACATTCAAGAATCCAGCACCAGCATTATAAGTTCCACCATTCATAATAAAGTCATCATTTACATCAAAATCTCCATTCCCTGGATCAAAAGTTCCATCCTCCATAATAAGATCTAAAGAAATTTCAACTGGCTCATTAGCAGGATTCACAATCGCACCTCCGCCAGAATCTACCACTAAATATCGAAATAAATAATTTTCACCAGTTAAATCAGGAAGAATCAAATCACCACCATCAATATACCAATCAGTATCAGACCAAGTATCTTGCATATCGATAGTAGGATCAGTCAAAGTCAAATCAGATCTTATTCTAATTTTAACACCAAGATAAACCTGACCATCTCCACTAAATGTATCTGCAATTGTAAAATTAGATCCTGTATCTGCAATAAATTCCGCCCCACCACTTGAATTTATCATTCCCTGTATAAAGCTCATGTTTCCAGTTACCACTAAATCACCAGAAGTTAAATCTACTCTCCTATCTCCACCTCCAGTTTTATTAATTACAAAGTTTGCAAAAGTATAAGAATCATCAGTAAAGTCGAAAAAAACATCATCAGCATTTGCAGTCATTTCTATGGATGCCCCTGTTGAAAGTAAAGTTGCACCACCACTATCATCAATATCAAAACGTGACCCCAAATTAGCACCCCAGTTAATTGTATTAGTACTCAAATCAACAGTTCCAGAATGAGTAGGTTCAATATAAAAGCCATCCACAAAGAAATCTGTATCCATCACAGCAGTCTTATTACTCGTCCCATCAAAAACTGCATCATCTGTAGGACCAGGAATAACATCACCAGCCCAGTTTTGAGCAGTTGACCAATTATTATCTGCTCCACCTCCATCCCAAGTTCTAGTTGCAGCAAAAGAAGTAGTTGATAAAACTACCGAGAGACACATTGCAAAGAACAATAATCGCAAAACTTTCTTCATGATTTTTATTTTTATTTTTTCTTCCGATAATTATAGCATGTATTAATAAAAAAAACGAAGGTTAAACCACCATTTTTTTATTAATATTCATAATCAAAGACAATTTATTTAATCCTTTTCTGCAAATAAAATCCTACAAACATTACAACTCCACCAATTAACACATGTGGCACATCCAGCAATAACCGCATATCAAAGTCCCAAATAACCTCTTCATGCGAATGAAACAACCTCAAATTCAAATAAGCTCTTGCCACTCAATCTACCAAGAATTAACAAACAATCAAAAACCACAAATCGCCACAGCAACTTTTTCACTATTTTTTTCATAAATTCTTTATTTCTACCATCGACTAACTCCCCAATACTCCTTCAATCTATACCTCATTTTCATCAACCAACTCTCATCAGCATAAAATTCATAATCAATAGAATAGAATTCACCTGCTTCATTATCCCAAGTTTTTTCAAAAAAATCATAAGCATCCTCAATCGCAGATATTTCATTCTCACTAGAAATCATCACATTAGTCTCCAGATTGAAATTCCCTAAGTTTCTCTTAGTCAAATTCGCTGATCCAATCATCATTTCATAACCATTATCAGACTTCATCAGAGTCATTTTGCTATGACATTGCTCACCATGAGTATCACACCAACGAATTTCTGTATTTCCATTAGTATTTTTTAACAACTCACTCGCAACCTGCCTATTCGGCATCCCATTCTTCTCTCTTCCAAAAGCATCTTTACTTGCATCTAATAATAACCGAATTTCTACACCCCTTCCATCCGCCTTCTTCAAGGCTTTAACTACTTTTCGATCAGAAAGATAAAACATAGCCATCTCCAAAGAATCACCTTCCTCTAAAGCATTTATCGACTCCAGTAAAACATCTCGAATCGCCATTTCTGTTAACAATTGTACTCCAACTTCACCAGATTCATCCTCAATCAATTCTAATAATTCTTCTGGAGGTTCAATAAATTCTTCACCAGAAAATTCAATCACTGCCTTTTCAGATTCCAATAAATCCTGCCAAATAAAGTCATCAATTTTTACAGCACTATTACTATGAGCACTTGAACCATCATGTGGATTTGCAGAAGTAACCAAAACAGAAAATTTCTTTTTATCTCCCGCACTGGTATCAGCTAAAACAACTTTCCGATGATTTGCTTTAAAATTCAAGGACTTAAAATATGATCTCAAACCTACTCCTTCAGAATCAAAATCTAATGGATTCGGTAACCAATCAGCACCATAACTAGTACCAAACCATTGAAAAAAAGTTCTCCAAAAAGAACTGTAAAGTGGATTACTATCAGGCAATTTCTTCAAATCAGTAATTATAACTTCAATTCCCACCTCTTCCATTCTCACGAACTGGTCAAACTCAATTCCACCATAAAATTCATTGATCGGATCAGTTATCACTTGAATAATCACCTCGGGATTTTCCTCTTTCTTCTCAATTAATG
>CAYNUR010000079.1:3919-5994 GCA_964400435.1 uncultured Candidatus Peribacteria bacterium | reverse complement strand
TTATATAATAATATGTTTAAAGTTGACAAATGAACCAACATTTCCTGACTTTGATGGACCATTAGAGGATGAGAAAAGCCAACCAATTCCAAGACAAAACTCTGTAAAAATGAAGAAGAAGAGAAAACAACTATCAAAGAATGAAAATAATAATTGCCAGAAGGAGCCTCAACATGATTCTAGTTCACAAATGCATTGGTATTCTCAATTCAAAAAATGTTTCTACTGCTTTAAAACTCACACACCAGTTGAGACCAAGAAATTTTGTAACTGGGCAGAACAAAGAAAAAGGATAAGAAATGCAAATAATATAAATCATGATGAATTAAACAATTGTGAGAAGATACTAAGTAAAGATAACCATAATTATTGCAGAAAAGAATTAAGGAGCTACAAGAAGAGGAAAACAAACAAAACATAGTTTCTAGGAAGACAAATAAAAGAGAACATAGAAAAAAAGAAAAGAAAAGAAAAAATAATTCTACAAGATCCATATCAAAAAGTACCTATCTACTCACTTTAATGATTCTGCTTATGTTTTATATAATGCCCAGTTACCAATACTCTGGTACAGACATACTGTCAAACCTCAAACTGGAAGATTATTTAGTAATCATTACTGTATTAATTTTGCTTTTCAGTTTCATTTTATTGATATTTTACTTCATAATTGAGTTGTGCTGCACACTAAAAAGCAAAACCACTGACATTGAAATGTCAAGAAAATATTATGAAAAGATTCCCACTGAAGATAAACTGAACACTGAATTAACAGAAAATGTTAATTATTCATTGACAAATGAAATTGAAATCTTAGAGGAAAAATGTCATGAATTTGATTATTTTGATCCAGAACTCATTGATCCAAGCTTTGTCCAAATTTCTAGCTGCTCCCATTTTAAAATGCTGATGCGATTTGATGATTCTGAGAATTTAGAAGAAGCCATTGTAGTGAATAAATGTATTGGAAAAGCATATCAGATTAAAAATGAAGAAATTGAAGATCAAGTTTCAAAGATTGAAGAATGTCATTGTAACCCAGGAGAAAAAATTGTTGGACAGGGAAAAAAGAATAAGGGAGATGATCAAGTTCAAAAAAAGAAATTTATTGGCATGAAAAATATTGAAGATAAGCATTGCTCAATAATATCAATACTCATATCATTATTCAACAATCAGGAATTTAAATTGGCTATGGAAGAATTTTATGTTAATGAAAACAGCATGTTATGTAAGGTTGGATCTTGCCAGTTTTGCCTAATTGTTAACTTATACATTAGATATGCTAATTCAAAAAGAACAATTTTACCTGAAGAAATACTAGGATTGACTGCAAGCAGAGAAGCAGACAATACTTCAATTGATGTAATTTACAAAATGTTAGTTGGATCCCTACAAAATGATGCAAACAATCTTCATCCTGAATTGAAACTTATCAAATCATTTGCTGAGTTAAACATGAATGTGTCAGTTCATGAAAAATGTGGTGAAAAACCAGACATTTCAAGACACCTTATATATAGATACACTGATAACCACAATTTGGCAGATTGGCAAACTGATTGTAAATGTGATGATATTGCAGAAGTCTGTTATAGTTGGTTAGATAGAGAAAGGGCTAATAAATTGGTAATATGTGAAAAGCAAGCAATTGATGTACCATTGATCAGGAATATTGAGATAGACAATGTAAGATTAATACTTACTAGTGCCATTGTAAAGGAAGAAAACCATTTCAAATGCATTATACCCGACTACAAAAATGATGTATTTTACTGTATTGAAGATAAAGTAACAATAATGAAAGATAAAAGGTTTTCGGTAGTTATGACATTTTATGAAACAATTAAGCAAGAATATGTAGACAACTCTAAGACAACCAAGATTAAACTGTATTCAAAAAATGATCTCACAAAATTAAATACTGTAAAATTTGACAAATTAAAAGAACGGAAAGAGAAACAGAATAAGAAGCATTATGATGAGAACAAAGAAAAAATAAAAGTCGATAAGAAACAAAATTATGATGAGAACAAAGAAGAAATAAAAGTCGATAGGAAACAACATTATGATGA
>CAYNUR010000079.1:0-3819 GCA_964400435.1 uncultured Candidatus Peribacteria bacterium | reverse complement strand
AACATTATGATGAGAACCAAGAAGAAATAAAAGCTTACAAAAAACAACATTATGAGGAAAACAAAGAATTAAAGAAAGCTTACAAGAAAAAAAATTATGAAAAGCAAAAAAAAAGTGTTCTTAGTCAATTCCAAAAAGCTGTTAAAGCTAAGAAAATTTCTATAGGACTGTCTGAGTACTGTCAAGTATGCCAACACCTGAAAACAACAGATAGTGTTAAGAAGTACAATGGTGAGGTGCCCTTGAAGCATGCAGTAGTGATGTCAACCAGTGAAGGTCAACAAACCATTTGTTACTATTGTAAACATCTGTTGTCAAAAGGCAAACTTCCAGCTTCAAATGAATTTGTATCTGGGTTAAATGATTCACGATTTATCAATGAAAATATGGTTGAAGAGTTGAGAAATAAAATGGAAGAGAAATTTAAAAACAGCATTGAACAATTAAGCTTTTTACGAACAGATATTTGGAACAAAAGAAGCTTCATTAAAAACTTTGATTATTTGTTGACTCAATGCAATGAAAAAGAAAAAATAAATATTGAGTTCATTACTCAACACACAAAAAAAACAGATAAATTCAAAACCGGACTAGGGTACTTGACCCTAAGGAATCTCATTCAATTTGTAATACTTCACAAAGAAGAGCATATATTCAAAAATGAAGAGGATTATGTGATATCACAAGTTGGACAATGTCATTTGATAAAACATTTTTTTGATCACATGTTCCCAAATGAATTAGAAGCTTTTAGTTCATTAGAAAAAAATTTCACATTTTCTAATCTCACTCTAACTAACACGAACAATCTACTTGCTATTCATGACAAATTTGGCAGAGAATACATAAAGGTATGCCAAGAAATATTGCCTAATTTTTTTAAAGAAAAAGCAAATTTACTGACCAATATAGAAGAAGGGAAGGTTTATTGTAACACAGACTCAACACTAATCAATCATCTGGTAAAGTTAGTCATCCCCTTCCAGAAGATAATCCACCTCACAAGGGGATATAGCTACAAAATCAAAGGCCCATGCATAAATGTTCCATCATCAGTACAACAAACAATAGCAAAGATTCTTCCACAAGACATAAGTGACATCCTGACTCCCATTGCATTAAAGCGGAAACTATCTTACATAAGCGACTATATATTTCAAGAAATTAATATTTCAAGACTACTTGGAATATTCAAACTATTAAAATTTACCTTCAAGAATCCCCATTATAAAGAAGTGGTTTTTAATAAACAGCTAATGAAAAGAGAGACAGATGATTTTGTAAATAATTGCAAAGCTCAAGTTATCAATATAGAAAAAGAAACTGCTATAGAAGAAGGCATAACAAAACCTGATTTGGACAATAGTTCATCAAGTGACAATGATGATGAAACAATAAAAATAGATGAATCAATAGAAAAAAACATAGAAAATTCTAAACTTCAAGCTGATAGCATGATGATTCCTTTTGGTCGGCCAAGCTTAACAGGTAGCACATTAGCTGATGCAATCGCAACACAAATTGAGAAGCAAGGGGTTTTTGTAAAAAAGAATAATAAATCAAAAAGACTAACAAAAAGGCAAAGGTTAATGAAAAAGCTTAATATAGCGCCTGCAGAGGACAATATACCAACCAATTATCTGAAGGACCAGTTTCTTGAGGAAAAAGCATTTCCACATTTATTTCCAAGTGGAGAAGGGGGCTATGTAAGCACGTATAAAAAAAGGGGCATGAAATTTGGACAATATGTCAAATTGAGGATGCTAGGAAAAGATTCCTGTTTTAGGAAAAACTCTACATACCTGTTTTTTCTGTTGTGCATCAAAGAAAGAATACAAGTTAGATCTATGACTTCAATGTACTTCCGAAAAGCATATAAGGGGAAACAGTTAAATTCTAAACTATTGAAGAAGTTAAATTTGGCTGATGTAAAAAGATCAGAATCAACATACAATGTGTACAAGAATTTCCGTGGAAGTCCACCCTACTATGCAGCTCAGAAGAAACGATGTCTAGCAATGATTCGCCAAATTGGAAAACCAGATATTTTTGCAACATTTTCAGCAGCTGAAAGATCATGGGATGAGTTAACTGAACAAATTTTCAACACATTAACAGCCGATGAAAAAATAAAACTCTATAAATGTCACAAATTTAAGGATCTTTCAGATCCAATGAAGAATAAGATGATCGCAGATAATTTTGTGTTGGTATGCAGTCATTTTGACAGGAGAGTAAAGAAAATTATAAACTTTCTTCGGTCTGAAGCTTATGTTTTGAATGGATTCAGAGTAAAGGATTTCTTTTATCGTATTGAGTTTCAACAAAGGGGCAGCCCTCATGTTCACATGATTTTGTTTCTTGAAAATGCAGATGGAAGAACACCAGAAGAAGAATTTACAAATTCTGATGACCTTGCAAAATGGATAGATACGATAATATCTTCAGATTCTCCTAGAATGGAAACAACATACTTAGAAAACTTTCTACCAAATTTTGAAAAAAATACTGGAATGGACATTGTCGACCTCACAGAAAAAGCTAACCTATTCCAGGAACATCATCATACTTTTACATGCAGGAAAGGATCTGGTAAAAAATGTAAAGCCATGAAAGTTCTTGAAACAGAAGGATATGGTGTTGGGCAAAACAAATTTGGCAGTGAAATACATAATCTCAAATGTCGCTTTGGATTTCCAAGGTATCCTATGGACAAAACAAGACTACTTCATCCTTTAAAAGACACGGAAGATAAATATCACCTAAAAAATCTTATCAAAATAAAGAAATACCTTATTCGTCAAAATTTTACTGACATCAAGCTCACGGATCCTCAATGCCATATTAATCGATTCAAAACACTAACTTTTGATCAAGTATTAGCAGATTTAGGCATGACCATAGATGATTATATAAATGCCCTGAGAACTGAAATAAATGGAAAACAAAAAGTGTTCCATGAACGTTTACCAAAAAATCTAAATATAAATAATTACAACCCGGAACTCCTGATGCTAAACAATAGTAACATGGATTTTACATTTATAAATGATGAGTTTGCATGTGTTGCATATGTACTTGGGTATCTGACAAAAGATGAGACACAAATGAGTGAAGCCTTGAAAAACATTGATGAAACTGTTGCAAACAACGAAGATGTGAAAAAGAAACTTCACAAATTTGAATCTGTTTTTGACAGATGCCGAGAATGTAGTTTTCAAGAGGCTTCTTACAGGCTTCTTGGTCTTGATATGGTGGGAGCATCAAGAAAACTTAAAGTAATAGTTGCAAGAGAACCCAAATATAGAGATGCTCTTCTTAAGCCAATATGCAAAAAAAAGGAGGAAAGTGAAAATGATGAAGAAGATTTTGAAATATTTGTCCCTGGGCTTTTTGAACACTATGCTCAAAGACCCTATAGGTTAGAAAATATTTGTTTAGCTGATTTTGCTGCATGGTTTGAATTTGCAACAAATTCTGGAAAAAGGCTGGATAATTCAAAATTCAACACAGAAGACAACGAAGACAACCTTGACAATGCCTTTTATGAACAAGAGACTGGGGGGGATGATTTACTCAATGAAATACCTACTGGAACTGAATTCAAGCTGCTGAATAATTCTGGATTCATCAAGAAAAGAAGATTCAGTTGCATTCTTAATTACAGACGAGATCACAAAGATCCAACAGAAAATGCTAGGAGTACATTATTATTATTCAAACCATGGAGGAATGAAAACATAGATATCCACAACACAGACTTCAGAATGTTGTTTGAACAACATGAGGAAGAAATTTTACAAAATCAAAGAAAGTATG
>CAYNUR010000078.1:0-6014 GCA_964400435.1 uncultured Candidatus Peribacteria bacterium | reverse complement strand
GTATATAAACCTCTATCTATGAAAAAAACACACACTTTTAAAGGTTTTTTACCTTTAATCTTGATAGTTGCTCTCGTTCTTGGTTTGGATCTTGGTTATCAATGGTATTTGGGTAGTTTTAATTTGATGACTTCGATGAGGCTTTTTATGGCTTTTTTCTTTCTTGGGTTTGGTTTGCTGAAGATTTTGGATTGGAAGGGGTTTATTAAAGCTTATGCTGAATATGATTTGATTGCGGCGAAATCTAAGGTTTATGCTGCTGTTTATCCTTTATTGGAAATTAGTTTAGGGCTTCTTTATTTGTTTGGAATTCAGTTGTTTTGGACAAATATTGCTACTTTAATCTTGATGTTGATTGGTTCAGTTGGTGTAATCAAGGTTGTTCTTTCAGGTCGAGAAATTCGATGTGCATGTATGGGAACGCTAGTAAATTTGCCAATGACTGTGGTTACAATTGTTGAAGATGTGGGGATGGGAGTTATGGCTTTAGTTATGTTGTTTATGGGAATGTGATTTCTTTTTGAAGTTCTTCTTTTTCGGGTTAAAGTTTTTTCTTTTTCTGTTTTTCCAGTTGTTATTGGTTTTTCCTTTTGGGCTGTTTAGCTTCTTGTGCGTTCTTTTGTTTGAATTTACGCCCTGCTCTTTGCTTAGTGGGTAAGGATGATCGTTAATTGTTTGAATTGATTTTTTTATTAATTTTTCTATGTCTTTTAAGTATTGTTGCTCTTCAATATCGCAAAATGAATATGAAATCCCTTCTGAACCTGCTCTTCCAGTTCTTCCGATTCTGTGAACGTATGTTTCTGAAATATTTGGGATTTCAAAATTAATTACATGCATAAGTTCATCGATGTCAATTCCTCTTGAAGCGATATCGGTTGCAACTAAAATTCTAGTTTTCCCTGATTTGAAATTTGCCAATGCTCTTTGTCTGGCATTTTGTCTTTTGTTTCCGTGAATTGCTTCTGCTGAAAATCCTGATTTGTTTATAAATCTAGTTATTTTGTCTGCACCATGTTTTGTTCTGGTGAAGACAAGTGCGGAATCAATGTTTTTATTCTTCAAAACATGAATTAATAGAGATTTCTTGTTTCTTTTATTTACGTGGTAAACGTGTTGTTTTACTGTCTCTGCTGTAGATGAAACTCTGGCAACTTCTACTTTTTTTGGATTAGTTAAGATTCTATTTGCTAGTTCTACGATCGATTTAGGCATTGTTGCAGAAAAGAAAAGTGATTGTCTTTTTTCTGGTAATTTTGAAATTATTTTTTTGATATCATTGATGAATCCCATATCTAGCATTCTATCTGCTTCATCGAGCGTGAATATTTGGACATTGTTTAAAGGAATGTGTCCTTGTTTTCTTAAGTCTAGTAATCTACCAGGAGTTGCAACGACGATATCAACACCTTTTTTTAGTCTTTTAATTTGAGGGTTTTTGTTAACTCCGCCAAAAATTACTGTGTGCTTAATTCCGAGGTATTTAGCATATTTTTCGATACTATCTCCGATTTGAATAGCAAGTTCTCGAGTGGGGGTAACAATTAATGATTTGATTGTCTTTGTTTCCTCAATTTCGCTTATTTTGCTAATTAATTGCAAAGTTGGAATTGAGAAAGCTGCTGTTTTTCCAGTTCCTGTTTGAGCACAGCCAAGAATGTCCCTTTTTTCAAGAATTGTGGGGATGGATTCTGCTTGAATTGGAGTTGGCTTTTCGTAGCCTTGTTCTTTTAAAGCTTTTAGAATTCTTGGATCTAATTTTAGTTTTTCAAAACTCATATGTTTTTATTAAGAGTATTATTCAAATAATGAGCTCAATGGATATTTAATTTTATCCTTGATTCTTACTCTTGGAATAAAAACGAGCTGATCTGTTTGAAGTGTGATGTTAAGGCCTTTTTTGCTTTTTGTCAAGGAGGCTTGTTTTATTTTTTTTATCCTTTTTGTTGAATTGCTGAATTCATTGATATGTTTTAGAATAGAGTTACCTCGTTATCTCAAATTTATGTTAGGAATTTATCAAGCTTCGTTAATTACGACTTTTCTGGCTGTTCTAATTTTTGGTTATTTTATTTTAAAGAAAGCTGATCGGGCAGATTGCCTTGGGCTTTTTATTTCTTTTTTATTGGGGATTCCGGCTTTTTGGTGTGCTTTTTATTGGTTTCGAGTTCCATTAGATAATGTTGTGAGGTTTTTTGTTTCAGATTATCAGTCGAATTCCTATGGATTTTTGACTTTTTTCTATGCACCTTTTGCTGAGGAGTTAATGAAGTTAATCGTGGTTTTATTGCCTTTTATTTATTCCAAAATAAAGAAGAGCAACTTTTATCTTTATGCTTTTGCCGTTGGTTTAGGGTTTGGAGTAGGGGAGATATGGTTTTTAGCTAATGGAATTGCTCAAGATCCTGGAATTGCGAATTTTCCTTGGTATTATTTTGGTGGATTTTTAAACGAAAGAGTTTTAGTGACTTTTATTCATGGTGGGCTATTAATGATTTCTTTGAGTTATTTGTTAACAAAGCAGTTCAGAGGGATTTTGTATGCAATGTTTGCTCATTGGGTTTTAAATATTCCAATTTTTTTAGGTGTTGTTTTTGACTTAAACGAATATTTTTATTGGGTAGTTTTTCTTTCAGTTTGGGTTTTAATGTTTTCTGCTCTGATTTTATTTTTAATGTCGAAATTTATTTTTGAAGATAAGAAAAGAGTTGGGTATTTGCTTTCTGGGAAAGCAAAGTGTCCTGGATGTGAAAGTGAGTATGATCGTCCAGTTTTTGGAGTTGCGATGCTTATTCGAAGATATGAAAAATGTCCACACTGTGAAAAATGGCATTGGACTAAATCAATGAATATAAAAAAAGACCGCTAAGTTGTGCGGCCTTTTATTTAAGCTTTTTATTGGTTTATATCTGCACCTGCCCCAGCTGTGTTAAGCGCTGACTTTAGTTCTTCTGCTTCTTGTGCTGAGAGTTGTTCTTTAACTAAAGCTGGTAGTGAGCCTTCTACTAAGTTTTTTGTATCAGCTAGGCTTAATCCAGTATAGTTTCTTACTACTTTAATTACTTCGATTTTTGCTGGTCCTACATCTGTAAGGCTTACCGAATAAATGTCGGTTGCACTTGGAATGTTTGTTCCTTGAGTGATTTGGATACTTGCTCCGGCTTCTTCTAGTTCATAAACTATTTTGAGAGCGTCAGCTGAATCAATTGAATTGTAAATTTCTCTAATTTCGCCAGCGACTACTTCGTCTGTTAAGTCTTTGAGTTCTGCAAGTCCTCTAGTTGAATAGCTTATTTCTGAATCATTTGATCTCATTACTGAGATTACTGCAACTTGTGAAGGTCCAATATTTGTGAGATTTATACTAATTGGTTGAGTGTAGTCTATTTGTTCTTGATCGATTATTGTCGCGATGACTTGATTGTCTAAAAATTCGTTAAGTATTTCTAGTGCTAATGCTTCAGAAATATTTGCATTTAATAGGCTTGGTTCTTCGTTGATCAGTAGTCTTGATTCTTCTAGGCTAAGTCCAGATGCTGTTCTTACTGCATTTACTAGGTCTATTGTGCTTGCTGCATTTGTTGAATCAATTAAGAATATTGCAACTTCTTCTTCGACTTCTTCTGGTGCTGCAGGAATTGTTAGGTCAGGTACTTCAACGCTTGCTCCTGCTTTTATTAGTTCTTGAGCTAGAATGATTGCTTCAGATTCTGATAGTCCTTCGGCTAGAACTACAGGTTTATCTTGTTCAACTAGATCTTTTGATTCTTTTAGTCCTAAGTTTGAGTTGTTTCTTAGGGCTGTGATGACTGAAACTTTACTTGATCCAGTTTCGTTAAGTATTACTGCGTATTGTTCTGGTTCTTGATTTGGTTCTTCTGGTGCTTTTGGTGTTGCACTTACTTCTGGAGCCCATACTTGGCTTTCGTTTCCTTCGGCATCATAGGCAATTACTGTGAAGAAATATTCGATATCGTTTTCTAGTCCAGTTACTTCATATTCTAAGGTGTCTCCTGCGTCTATTATTTCATCATATAATTCTCCAGGTTGAGTTACGCTTGTTTTTCCATAATGTACTTCGTAGCCAGTAACTTCTACGTTATCTGTTGCTGCTAGCCAGGTTAGTTTTACAGCCTGATCTCGTACTTCTGTTACTTCTATTGTTGAAATATCAGTGGGAGGTTCTTCGTCTATTTCTGGAGTTGGATCTTCAGGTGTGTTTTCAGTGTATCCATCGAATTCTCTTTCTGAGTTTTCAAGATCAACTTCGTTGTCGGATTCATCAACAATTTTTGTTTCAAGGATGTAATAAGTTACTCCTGATTCGAAGTTTTCGGAAATGTTTGCAAGCACTGCAGCGTCGCTTACTCCTTCATTGTTGTCTCCTAATGTGGTTTCAATTATTGGAATAATGCTTGTGTTGTCTTCGCTTTTTACAATTGTTAAATCTTCAGCATTGTTTGTTGATAGTTTTACTTTTTCATTAAAGTTAACAATTACATTTTGTTCATCAATTACTTCAATTGAGCTGATTATTGGTTGTTCTGTATCTTCAACGGCTTCTTCAACTTCGATTTCTACTTCTTCTGCCCAAACTGTACTTTCGTTTCCTTCAGCATCGTATGCGATTACTGAGAAGTAGTAAGTTTCTCCTACTTGAAGATCTGTGAATTCATATTCTGTAACATTTCCTACGTCTACTGAGTTTTCGTAATTTTCTCCAGGTTCAGTTACGCTTTCCGTTCCGTAGTGTACTTGGTAGCCTGTTACTTCAGTGTTGTCTGTTGCTTCGTCCCAAGACAGTTTTATTGTTCCGTTTTCGTTTGTGATTGTAAGATTTGTTACTTCTGAAGGTTCTTCTGTGTCTTCTTCTGACTCAGGCGTAGTGTTGTCTAATTCTTCGACTTGGCAACCTGCGAAGTCTTCACTTGTTTTTACCCAAAGCATATGGAATCCGTCGACCATTTCAAAATTATCTAATTCAGCTTCTTGGAAGTCTCCGAAGATGTGTCCGTTTTGTACCCAAATTGAGTCAATTTCTTCTGAACATTCATCAAGATATTCTTGAACTAATTCTTCTGTTCCAAGTGATAAATACCAAGTTTCTGCTAAAGCGTTTTCTGCATCAAATGAAAAAGATTGTGGTTGAATTGATCCATCGTTTACTCCATATGTTGCAAAATTTACTGAATTTAAAGTGTTTTCGTCGTCTTCATCTGGCATTGCACAGAAAACTGCTTGGATTGTATTTGCTTTAATATCTGCATTTGCATCTTTTTGTGTAGCAGGTAAATTTCCGTAAACTCCAAATGGTGTTAGGTTAAAGTAGGTGATTTTTCTAGTTTCTTCATCTACGTCTTCTGTTAACTCTCTTGGTTCGTAAGAAACGGTGAAGCATAGTGTACCTTCTTCTAGTACAGAGTTTTTTAGTATATCAATTCTCTTTTGGTCTGTATCAAAATAAGCCATTTTACCTGCGCTAAGTGTGATTGGCTCTCCAAATTCGTCTTCAAGTGCTTGAATTTCTGTGTCTGTTTTTTCGTCTGAATCTTCTATTTTAATGAATGTTCCTACAACTTCTTGGCTCTGTCCATTGCCTAGGTTCATAGTGAAAGTTTGTTCGAAATCACCAATGAAACCTTGGAACTTAGAACCTGTAATGTCTAAAGATGGGGGGGTGTCTCCGCGCCCTGAAAATACAGTAAAAGATAGTGTGAGAACTAAAAGTGTTAAGAACGATATTGTTCCTACAATAAGAGGTTTTTTGTTGTTCATTTTTCGGGTTTTTATTTTTTGTTTTTGGGTTTTTACCTCTTTTATTATACGATGTTTTTGGTTATTTGTCTAGGCCTTGATTTGGTGTTATTATATAGTTAATTATTTCTCAAAAATTTTCTATGGAAGTTCAAGTTGATTATTTTCCTTTTGATTTTGGTGAATTTTCTGATTGGTCAGAAAATATTGCTAAGACTCCTCAAGGTGCAGTTGTAGTTTTTATTGTAGCCTTGAAGTTG
>CAYNUR010000077.1:0-6080 GCA_964400435.1 uncultured Candidatus Peribacteria bacterium | reverse complement strand
ATATTCATGCGACTACCCAAAGTCAACAGTATTTTTCATTTTTTTTATATTATTCAAATTTGGCTGATCTTACACAATTTTTTCCTTCCGCTTTAGACTGATTCATTAAGCCAGCTGCATGAGTTATTGCTTGATCGAAAAAACCTACTAAGTTTTGTTCCAACTGATTTTTATTTTTTCCAGTAATATTTGGAACCATTTTTTTAGATTCCAAAATAGCTGACCTCATATCATTAGGAAGTTGAAATGAATTAACTCCAAAACTTATAGTTATATTACCTTTCGCAATCAAAGCAATTGACTTCCTCCTTCGATTCACAACAACCTTAAATTCATCTTGCGGCCTCAACCCCTTAATCTTATCCAATAATCTTCCAACAGCTTCAAGCATCATAGGTGACAAACCATCTCCAGAATCAAGATCATCATCAACAAAATATCGACCTGAATCGGAACACTTAATATTTAAAACAAAATCACTCATACCTTTATAATTTTCCTCCTCTAATTCAACCATCTTTAAATGATTCATCGAACATTCAACCTCACCGGTTGGTTCAGAAGTAAATACATCATCATGACTTAGAGGAATTTTTCTTCCTGTACCATCAATCAGACTAAAGCTTAAATGAGCAAAACAGTAAATAGGACTCTCCTCAACCGCCACCCTCAACCTCTCCGCCAACCTTTGCCCCAACTCTAAGTCCCCACCAGGAACAAAAAAAACAATCTCCTCACCACCATATCGAAATTTCTCATCTGAATCCCTCAAGCATCTCCGAGCAATCTTTGCAACTTTCCTTAAAACTTTATTTGCCCAAGCATACTCATATACAGAGTTAAAACCTTTAAAACCATCAACATCACAAAAAATCGTAGACATTTCCGTCCCCTCTTCAGCCATTTTAAATCCATGATTAATCATTCTTCCCTCATAAACTTCTCTCCCCTCCTTACTACCTTGAACATAAGGAAACCCCATCAAGTTATCCATACCAAGCTCATGATCAGGAATCTTTGAACAAAGCTCCCCTACCGCCATAATAAAACTCTTAACAAGATCGACTTGAAACTGAATTGAGTTAACATCCATCTCAAGAGAATCCCTATCTATACTCGAATTAAAAGACTCACTTTCATCACCCAGCCCACGCAATCTCTCTTTAAATCTTGCATCATAAGCTTTACTTTCAATACCATAACTTGCAGCAGCCAACGAAATCTGTGGAACATAAACCCTTCTAAAACTCTCGATCAAAAGATTCACCCAAACTTGAGAATCAAAAAAACGATCTAAACTACCAAACCTCCTAGATACATACTCCGTAAACCTAGGAGAAATATTCAAAACACCAAGCACATCACTCTCACCAGAAAGCAATCTCGAAACAATGCCCCCCACGTGCTTAAAACTCGTTGATTCAAAATCAAGAGGTACCGACCTTTGAGAGTCAACACCTACACAATCAACCTCATCACTTTTTTCAGTAGGAGCCCAATAAGAAGCAATACTTCGTTCAATTAATTCTGCCTCATGATCTACTCCTTCATCCCCAGAAAACTCTCCTCCCTTAACCAATCTTAATACTGACATGATAAAACTAGACCTTAAAAAATTCGGTGCTAGAGTATAGAAATGAATTTAAAATGCAAGAAGATTTAACTATAAAAAATCACAAGAAAGCATCCATTGTATTCTGCCAATCACGCTCCTCAGTAACAGCACGATCAGCCTCTTCACGAATCAATTCAAGACCTAGTGCATCATCTAAATTTACACGTATATTACCAATTTGCCTTCCACAGTTTTCTATAGCCTCTTTAGAAGGATTTACCGAAACAGCCTCCACTACACTTTCTTTATCAAGATTTTCACTTAAAGCCATAATTGGAAATTAATTTAATAGCTAGTTATCAAACTACCCTCAATTCAAAAAAAATCAAGAATAAAATTATTATCAGACAAGTTTATTCTAACTATCCAACCTATTTCCCCTCGGAAGCTTATGAGTAACATCACCTTCCCTTTTACCTTCTTGCGATTTCCCTACATCTTCCAAAATTGCTCGTCCCGCAGCATACTTATCATTTAAATCAAAACTCCCCCTCCTCCTTGGAGGGGCATATGATGGTATATCCTCAGGCCTTCTCACAACTCTAGTTGGAACATCTTCCCCATGAAAATTTGGAGAACGAACAACAGTTGGAATATCCTCCCCAATAAGCTCTCTAGATTCCCAAACCCTAGTAGGAGACTCTTCTCCTACACTAGCCGACGACTCCGCTCCCTTTTCTTCAAATCTACTTTGATCAGTATCAACAGTTGGAACAGTTTCTTGCCGCATAGTTACCTTTGTATTCCCAAGTTTTATCACTGCAGTCACATCGTCAGATTTTATTTCAACATGTTTTACAGGATAACCATCTATAGCAAGCCCCCCATTAAACCTAACACCAGAATCTTCACTTAATCTTTTTTTACCCTCCCTTACCAATTTCAAAAGTTCAAGCTTTAGATCCTTTAATCTAGCAGACAAGCCTTCATTATCATATAAACTCAAATCCTGAGAAAGTGCCGATTGCGTCAAAGAAGTCATAGAAAACAAAACATTACCTGGACCAAATTCATTACAATCTACTTCAGGTGAAACAAAATTAAAAACTCGATGAGATATAAATTGAACAATCTCCCTCATACGCCTTTTATCTACTCCTCCAATAGGAATAATATATTCAAAATCATTAACCTTTACCAACTCCATGTTTCCAAATTCTCGAGCAAACAAGTCTTGAAGAAATCTATCAACTCTATAGGAATCAGACTGCTTTCTACTAATACTAGAATCAAAAGACATCCCAACTAGACCGTAATTTATCCCAGAATTAATCGCTCCATAAATTTGCTCATCAAATCCACATTCAATCATAAATGTCGACCTAGCAGACAAATCAAAATCAAACGGCAGACCATTAACTAGAATCTCAGAATCACGTAGAGAAGTTGAACTGTTTAAACCATCGCTTAAAGATGCAAGCCTTTTGCTTAAGACAGACTTAACAAACGACTCCACGATTGCACTATCATGAAGAGCTATATGCATTTCACCTCTCAGTGGTCTATCTTTTGAAGATTTTAGCTTGTCTCCCAACTCTTCATCATATGACCTCCTAAAATCTGAAAACTGACGATTAATTCTTCTTGGATCAAAATGCTCCCCCACCACACGTGCTCCCTCACCAGAAAAGTCAAAAGTCAAAATTAGTGCCTTTAATTTTTGCAATACGTTCGACAAACCATTTTCATTTGAATCTCTACAAATAATCAGAAACCTACCATCCTTAACTTTCACAATTTCATCATTTACCCCTAAAACAGGAAATAAATCTTGAAAAAACAAAGCTAAAGCCCGCTCTCTAGAAGTACTCTTCTTACCCCCACCAAGTAAATTCAAATAATCCTCTACTCTACCCTCATCATTTACAATAGAATTTTCATCAAAATTAAAATCAACTAAAACTAAACTCATCCCCAACCTATCCTCAAGAACTTCCTCAAAAATTTGAGGCAAATACATAGATATAAATCTTGATTCTCTAACACCTATCGCAGGATCTGTTAAAGATTCATTTAATTCTGCTTTTAAATCTTCAATAATCAGTTTATCTTCTCTTTTAGCTTCCAAATATGAAGAGATAACTTTAAGAATCTGACTTATCCCTTCCCTATAATGAAAATCAACTGGGGCAAGAACTACATCAACCGCATCCCGAATAGTTAAACGATCCTCTTCTGTTTCCGGTTGATAAAAACGATCTAATGAAATCATTAAATCCATCACATTTACAAACCGTCTATCAGCGTAAGCTTCAGCAACAAACTGCATTAATTCGTTGATACTTCTTTTCTTCCCAATACTCTTATAATCTTCAACCATCCTATTCATCTCAGCCAAATATGCCTTTCCTTCACCATGCAAAAAATCATACACACCAGATAATATATCTTCTCTTAACTCAGCATCTGTTTTTAGACCAGCAGAATGATTTAGCATAATCTTTCTTAAAAATTTCTCACAAAGACTATTTAAAAAAGATTAAAAATCAAGAGAAGTTCAAAAAGAAAACTTGATGAAAAGAGGAAATTAATTTCCACCTACCGCTTTACGAACTTCATCATGAATATTTGCGATTCTTGCATTGTCTAATTCATCAGCCGAAAGAGAATCACTTACCGTTCTCGTTAAAAATGACGCTCGCTTAGATAATCTACTCAAAGCGCCCCCAGAAAGACTTCTCAATCTTTGCCTCCTAGCTTCAAGCTCAAGATCAACATCTGATTTAACCTCTTCAGTAGTTTCAACAACAACGGCAACACCATCACGCCCCATTTCAAGATCTCGCCCAAGACCTTTAGGACCTTCGTTTGTACTCATGTTTTTTAATTTATATGCCCAAGTTGAAATTAATGCAAAAAATTGCTTTCGTCAATCAGTTTTCCTCTTTAAACAAGGAAAAACATGTCGTAGATTTTTCCCACAAAACTTTAACTTTAAAATAAGCGACCAACTGTATTTTGCAAAACTCCCTGCAAAGTTCCGAATGCGTACATCAATGAAAAAATAAAAACCAATAGAGCAAAAATCACAATAAAAGTATTAGTGCCTCCCATACCAAAAATCCTTTCAGCAAAACCAATTTCACCAACAAAATCCTTAACCTTCCCCCTATACTTCAAAAGCAATACAGCTGAAATACTTCCCAATACCAAAACTAAAAATCTATCCATTAATCAAAGTTAAATTAAAGCCTCAAATTCACTAATAAAGTATACTATCGCTATTCCGAACCCCATGATCAATAAAGATAAAAAAATCAAAGTCGGTATTCTCCCAGCACCTTCCACTTCGATACTTTTGTAATTACTTGCATTGTTTAATCGACTAGAAGAATATTCTGAAGAATTTGTGCCTCGATAAAAATCATCAGTTTTTTCGTTACTCAAATTCTGATTAGTATTCACCTTTTGAAGAAACTCCATAGCTTCCTTATTCGATGTATTCTTCAATTGGCTACCAATAAGTTTCCCCAACAGACCTTTCTCAACAAAATCCATCACTCCGTTACCATCAGAATCTATCAAAAACCTTCTCAACGGAGCAGGTATTTGATCTAGTGGAATTTCTTGAAGTGAATGATATTTTTTTCCATTAACAACAATTCCTGATTTTTGAATCTGCTGTTTAATATTAAACTCGTTTGGATCCATAAAATAGGATTTTTCTGGTGGGCGATCGTGGACTTGAACCACGGACCTCGTCGTTATCAGCGACGCGCTCTAACCACCTGAGCTAATCGCCCACGAAAGTAAAAATTTCAGGGACAAAGTTACGCTAATCTTGAGCCCCAGTCAAATTAATTTTTCACATAAAGATGAACTCCATTCTTCGACAAATCAGGTTCAACACTTGGCATTCTAAAACTATTTGAAACAACTCTAACTCCCCTATTCAGCTTAGGCCAAATCTTTTTTTCAAAATCTTTCATTGAATTATCCAATAAAAAACAAGCAATCACATCCGCATCTTCAAAAGTTTTTTTCCAAAAATTTCCATACTTTATTTTTCCAGAATTTTTTGAAAACCACTTTTTTAACCTAGCCAAAAAATATGTAGGAATTGAAAATTCATAGCCTACAGCTTTTACTACTCCTGCATTAGTAAACTCCCTAATTAATCTTCCATCTCCACATCCAAGGTCGTATACAACATCCGTTGATTTAACATTTGCCATTTTCAAAATTGCCTTCACCCTTTCCCTACTACTAGGAACAAATGGTGCACCAAACATCATCGCATATAGACCGGGTAGAACAAAGAAAATATGAAGAATTATTAAAATCAAAGACACCCAAACATTCGGGATGTAATTAATTCCAACAAGTAACAAAAATGTAAAAACTACTTCAAGCATAATCAAAATTATTCCTTATAGTATACGCTTTTTACTCCTCGTCCTCAAGTTCCAAAAAACAATAAACTTTATTAAGTTGCCAGATCAAAAACATCGGTATAGTTTTATAT
>CAYNUR010000076.1:0-6297 GCA_964400435.1 uncultured Candidatus Peribacteria bacterium | reverse complement strand
ACCTAAGAATAAAAGTAATCCCGAAATCCAACAAAAATGAAGTTATCGAGATAATGGAAGATTCAGAAGGAAATCAAACCATTAAAATTCGCATAAAAGCTGCACCAATCAAAGGAAAAGCAAACAAAGAGCTAATAAAATTCCTTAGTGAAGAACTCAATATTTTAAAAGAGAAAATTTCCATAATTAGTGGAAAAAATGAACAACTAAAACTAATCAAAATCGACCGAAATGGACCTAACTAGTATTTCTACAATTAAAAAAATTCTTAGCGAAAACAATCTTTACGCTCAAAAATCTTTTGGACAAAACTTTTTGACTAATCAAGGAGTATTAAAAAAAATAATTGAAACAGCAGAAATAACTGAGCAAGACCTGATCATTGAAGTTGGGCCAGGACTTGGAGTTCTCACGAATGAATTAATTAAAAATGCTAAAAAAGTAATATCAATCGAAAAAGATAAAAAGCTAATTCCAGTTCTTGAAAAAAATTTTCCATCGTCAAACAACTTAGAAGTTATTAATCAAGATGCACTAGAATTCAAAGTTCCCAATGAAGATTATAAGGTAGTTGCAAATATTCCCTATAATATCACTTCTCCATTAATTAATCACTTCCTTCAAGCAGAAAATAAACCAAAAACCCTTACACTATTAGTTCAAAAAGAAGTTGCTGAAAAAATTTGTGATAAAACAATTGCCTACGTATTAAATTTACAAGTCAGACTATTCGCTGATTCAAAATTAATTCAAAAAGTAAAACCAGGCTCATTTATGCCTGCACCAAAAGTTGATTCCGCAGTTATCCATTTAATTACAAAAAATAAAAAACACCCTGAGTACATTCCAACTGAAAATGCTATTAAAATTCTAAAAATTGCTAAAATGGCTTTCTCAAAAAAAAGAAAAAAATTAAGCAATAGTCTAAAATCATTACTTACTGAAGAAAAAATCAAACAACTTGAACACCAAAAAATTGACCTAAATAAAAGACCTCAACATCTCAATCTAAAAGAATGGCAAAAACTAGAATCAATAATAAACTAACCGCGTAGTGTACCTGAGTAAAGCGCCTGCCGACCGGAGCTTTGCATAGGTGGGAATGGTAAACTATAGTACTCTACCAAGATCCTCTTTCATTTCAATACACGCTTGTCTTGCTGCTTTTGCATAATCTTTTTCAGAGAAATCATCCATCTTTTCATGAGCAAAAATAATTCCTCTACTACTATTTACAACTGCACCTAAACCATCTGAATTAAAACAAGGCAATACATCTTCCGCAGTTCCGCCCTGTGCCCCATAACCTGGAACAAGAAAAATAGAATTTGGCATTAATTTCCTCAACTTAACAGCTTGTTCAGGATAAGTAGCACCAACAACTGCACCAACAAAACTATAACCTTCTTCACCAATTTCATCCGATCCCCAACTATCCATAAGTTGACCAAGAAGTTCGTAAACACTGCCTCCTTCATGTAATTCTAAATCCTGTAGATCTCCACTACTCGGGTTTGAAGTTTTTACTAAAGCAAAAATACCTTTTCCATATCTTCTGCATTCCTCAACAAAAGGCTTTACTCCATCCCAACCTAAATATGCATTAATAGTAAGACTATCAGCATCAAACGCTGGCATAATCACTTCATCTTCACCTTCAAACAATTCTACTTCACCAAGAAAAGCTCTTGAATAAGCTTCGGCAGTAGAACCAATGTCTCCCCTTTTTGCATCAGCAATCGTGAGAAGACCTTTATCTTTACAATATTTTAAAGTCTCTTGATAAGCCCAAACTCCATCATGTCCAAATAGTTCATAAAAAGCAATTTGTGGTTTCACAACTGGAACAATATCAGCAATTTCATCAATAATCCCTTTATTAAACTCCAATATAGATTCAGCAGCAGCTCTCATCGGAGTAAGATCTCCACCTTCTAAAACTTTCCGTTTAATATAATTAGGAACCTGATTTAAGCGAGGATCTAAACCTACACATACAGGATTGCCTTTTGATTTTACTGCCTTAATTAATCTATCTCCAAAATTTTTTTCCATAATTTTTTATTATTCTAATCCAACTTTTCCAGCCCATTCAGATGGACCTTCTTTAAATTTCATTAACATTTCGATCTCTTCATCACTCACTTCACCCATATCCGCTAATCTGTGAACAATATCATCAAATGTAGTCAAAGTATTTAATTCTAATGCTGCCTCATCAAAGTTTTTCACTGATAAATCTAATCCATAAGTCACAATCGCCAAAACATCTTCAACATGACATTCTCCCTCTTCTCTAACAGCGTGAGCAGCTTTTACAGAAGATCCTCCAGTCGAAATAAGATCTTCAACAATTAAAACTTTTTGACCAGGTTCAAGTGCACCTTCAATTTGTTTACCAGCTCCATGTTCTTTCTTTTTTGGACGAATGTAAATCATTGGCACATCTAATTCCTGAGAAAGAAAAGCCGCCCAAGGAATTGCAGCAGTTGCAGTTCCACCAATAACATCAAATTCAATTCCTTTTTCTTTAATAATTTCTTTAAAACCTTCAACAACAACTTTTCTCTCTTCAACAAAAGAAATCATTTTTCTATTATCACAATAAACAGGTGATTTAATACCACTTGTCCAAGTAAAAGGTGGATTCATATTAATTCTAACTGCACCTTTTTCTAAAAGATTTCTAGCAATTTTTTCTGATAGTTCCATTTTTTTTAATTATTTTTTTTACCACAAAAAAAGTAACATTCCTTAAGGCAAATTCAAAACAGAAATATTAAAATATGAGTCAACAATTTCACTAGTTAATCCGGTTGAAATAAAATAAAAATCTTCAGTATAAGTAATAAATTTTTCTTTCATTTCTTCAATTTCTTCGGAATCAACATCCCCTTCCAATAATTCATTGTAAACCCGATCAATAAAAGCTAAATAATCTTCAACAAAAGGAGCATATTCTGACTCATAATAATCTTTAATCTCTTGAGAGTTTTCCTGAGCAAAAATGTCTACATCCTCAATTAAATTTTCAACATTTTCAACCGAAGTTCTAAACTCAATCAAAGAGAATTCCAAAAACTTCGCATCAATCGCTTCAGCAGAGCCATCTTCAAGTCCATCAAAATATATTCTAAACTCTTTCAATAGCTTATCTTCCTGTATAACTACAGTAGAAATATTTGCCGTTACTTCATAAAACTTATCTTGCGGACTTTCATATTCACCCGAACATGCCGTCAAAAAAACGACTACAAGAAAAAGTGCAAAGACTTTCTGAAATTTCATAATCAATAATTTAGTATCCAGAAGCTGTAGCTGGTTCATCAGCTTGTAAATTGACTTCATCAATCATAGCATTGTGAACATCAACATACTCAACAGCATATTCATCTAATTCTTCAAAGAAAGGTTCCATTACCTCAAAAGTAACGCCTTCAGTCACAACCGCATCAACAAATTCACCAGCATAAGAAGTATAATCTTCTACATAAGGTTTATAATCTTCTTCATACTTTGTAATAAAGTTTTGTTGACTAGAAGCAAATTTAGTTTCAGTAAAATATGTATCTAAATCAGCAAACGCAGCTTCAAAAGCAGCATAGTTTTCCTCTAATTCAGCAGTGTCATCACCATCAAAAAGAGCAATATAAACTTCATAAAAATCTTCTTCAGCATCCAAAACAGCGTCCATTTTTTGAACTAAACCATTGTGAACGGCTACTTCATCAATAAATAAATCTCCAACATTACATCCAGACAATAGGAATGTTGCAGATAAAGCAACTAAACTTAATACTTTTTTCATAGGAAAAGTTTTTTATTAATTTAACAGAAATAATTTACAGCATTGGACTGAATTTGCAAAGACAGTTAATATCCTTCAGCTTCTTAAATCAACAAACAAATGTCAGAAATCAAAATATCAGGAAAAATTTCTACACACGAAAAAACATTTTATGGAACAATTACAGTAGATAAAAAAACTGGATTAATAACAAAAGTTGAGAATTCACTCGACGAAAATGCTGATCATAAATTTGGTGATGATTGCGTAATTTTCCCGGGAATGGGAGACGTCCATATCCACGCAAGAGAAGATGAAACTGGTGAACAAATGTATAAAGAAGAATATAAAACAGCTGGAAATGCAGCAATTAATGGTGGGGTTGTTCACGTTTGTGCAATGCCAAACACTCCAAATCCAGTCACAACATTGGAAAACTACAATTGGCACAGAAATCGAGTAAAAGAACTAAACCACTCATGTTCAATTTTAAATTATGTCGGAATTGGAACTGATACAGAGCCAATCAGAGATAACGAAGGTAAAAAAGTACCATATAAAGTTTATACTGGACCGAGTGTCGGCGATTTATTCTTTAAAAATGAAAAAGAACTAGACCAAGCATTACAAAAATATTTTGGAGAAAACATAAGCTTCCATGTTGAAGATTTCGATATTTTAGAAGAATGTAAAAATGAAAAAACACATCAAGAAAGACGTCCAAAGAAATGTGTAGAAACAGCTCTTAATTATTTATTACCACTAATCGAAAAGTACGATATAAATGCAAAACTCTGTCATTGGTCAATTGGAAAAAGTAGTTTCGAAAAGATCAAAGAACACCGTAAAAGAATGGAAAAGAAAAATCTCGGCTACAACACAACCGTTGAAGTTTCTCCAGAACATTTAGTCTTCGATGCTGATATGGTAAACGAGAAACCAGAACTTTGGCCTTATGTCCAAATGAATCCTTCAATCCAAAGCAAACAAGATCGTTTAGATTTGATCGAAGGATTAAGAAGTGGATTTATTGACTATCTAGCAACAGATCATGCTCCACATACTTTAGACGAAAAGTTTAAACAATTTGCAGAATTCAAAGAAGAATATCCAGAATGCAAATCAAACGAAGAGATCTACAAAAAAATGCTAGAAGATGATCCTAAAAAATGTCATGAAATTTGTTGTAAAAATGGAACTTCAGGAGTGCCTTGGCTTGATGTCTATTCACTTGTGACAACAATTTTAGTAAACGAACACAATTTTAAATTTGAAGATATTGCTAGATCAACTGCTTACAATCCAGGACTTTTTGTAAACGAGTTCTTGGATGAAAGTTACGGGAAAGGATTCGGAAAAATTGAAGAAGGATTTCAAGGCTCACTTACAGTTGTAAACTTCAAAAAACCATTAACTTTAAAAAGAGAAATGATTCAATCAAAAGTTGGTTGGTCAGTTTTTGAAGGAAAAACATTTAGCGGACAAGTTGAAGCAGTGTTTGTGAAAGGTGAAAATGTAACTGGGAAATTCCTTTAAACTTCGATACCAAGAACTTTTGATAATAGAGCCATTCTCACAACTACACCATTCTCAACCTGGTCAAAATATTTGGTTCTAGAATCATCATCAATTTCTTCACTAATCTCATCAACTCGAGGCAAAGGATGTAAAACGATTGCATCATCTTTTCCTTTATTCAAAAGTGCTTTGTCCATTACATAAAGTCCTGCATACTTTTCATATTCAGACTTATCAGCAAAACGCTCTTCTTGAATTCTACTACAATTAATTACATCCATTTCCGAAATAAACTCTTCATAATTGTCAGTGATTTTAACTTCAGAACCACGTGATCTTAAATCTTCAACAATTTCATTTTGCATCGCCAATTCTGGAGGAGAAACAAAAATATAATTGCATTTAAAATGTCTCAATAACTCACACTGTGAATGTAAAACTCTACTATTTTTCAAATCACCCCCCATACCAATAGTCAATCCATCAATTTCACCTTTTTCTTTCCAAATTGTATACATATCTAATAATCCTTGAGTTGGATGTTGCGAAGGCCCATCTCCAGCATTAATAACCGGAACTAAGCTTTTACTTGCAAATTTATCTACAGATCCAACTTCTGGATGACGCATTGCAACTACATCAACATACCTAGAAACAACTTGAGCAGTATCTTCTAAAGTCTCTCTTTTCTTGATTGAAGAAACGTTCATCATATTCGCTTCAGAAATTACAGAACCACCAAGTCTATACATCGCAGTCTCAAAACTAAATCGAGTTCTTGTAGAAGGTTCAAAAAACAAAGCAGCAAGAATTTTACCCTTTGCTAAATCACAAGGCTCCCCTTTTTTCAAAATTTCTTCCATTTTCTTTGCTCTCACTAAAACATCAAAAATAGCATCCTTATCAAATTGATCAGTAGAAAGGATATTATCGCCTTTTCCTATCATGCTAAAGAATTATTATTTTTTTACACAAAAAATATAACACAAAAT
>CAYNUR010000075.1:0-6317 GCA_964400435.1 uncultured Candidatus Peribacteria bacterium | reverse complement strand
ATAATAAACTTCCACACTGAAATTAAACTCAATCAACTATTTCCAATTGGCGGTTAAAATCCGTGTTGAATCTAAGTTCGTAAGTAAAGAACAATCTTTCTTATGTACTGAGATCCTATTTCCACGAGTAACATAGCCGACAATATTATCGTTCATTCTAGGATTACAACATTTAGTAAATTTTATAGGCAATCCACTTTCACCACCAACTTCGACTTTATTCTCAAGCTGATTAGACAAGATTTCAAAGCTCTCATGATTCTTAATTGATTTTTTTTCTCTGGCTTTAGGATAAAGTCTATTCACAACATCGGAAGGCAACTTAACTCCTTTCCCAATCTCCTCTAAAAGTTTTTCCCTACCATCTAAGTTTAACTTCTTCCTAGAAGCTTTATTCAAAATCTCACCTTTCTGATCTAAATTCGGTTTTCCAACTTTATTTAACTCTCGATTTAAAATTCTTCTACCATTTTGAACATTTTGCTTCTTATTGAACTTATTAAACCAAGATTTAATTTTATTTTTTGCCTGACTTGTTTTCACCAGAGACAGCCATTCAAGCTTAGGAGCAATATTATTACGTGTAACAATTTCCACAACATCACCATTTTTTAATTGATATCCTAAAGGAACAACTTTTCCATCAACTTTACCAAGTAAACAGTGATTACCCACATCAGTATGAACCGCATAGGCAAAATCCAAAACACATGCTCCTCTCGAAAAATCTTTCACTTCACCTTTTGGAGTCAAAACAAAAACACTTTCTCTGAAAAGTCCTGTTTCCACTTCACGAACAAATTCATTTTCTTGCCCTAAGCTCACTGACACATTTCTTAATCTCTTCAACCATTCTGATTGATAAGTTGCAATCCCCTCTTTATAAACCCAGTGAGAAGCAACTCCATATTCAGCTTCACTATGCATTACTTCATCTCTCAATTGAATCTCAACTGGTTTTTCTTCATCCTTTGGAGCCAAACCCAAAATCACAGTATGCAAACTCCTATATCCATTCGGTTTCGGCACGGCAATATAGTCTTTAAAACGACTAGAAATTGGTTTCCACTCACTATGAATTAATCCCAGAACACTATAAAGAATCTCATAATCCGAATCACTATCATCAATTTGAGGCAAAACAATTCTCATTGCAAAAATATCATAAATATCTTTTACAGAAGTCAGACCTTTTTTCTTCAGTTTTCTATAAATACTATAAATCCCTTTTATCCGACCAGAAACGCTAGCCTTAACATTCTTTTCCAACAAGAAGTCTTCCAAAGTTTTCTTAATCATCGCAGTAGTTGCTTTTCCTCTTTTATCAAAATCTTTTAATTCAGACGCAATTTGATTAAAGACATCAGGATTTAATCTCGCAAAAGACAAATCTTCCAATTTATTCTTTATTCTATAAATACCCAATCTACTTGAAATTGGAACATAAACATTCATCGTTTCTTCCGCATACAAAAATGCATCATCAGGACTAAAAAACTTACTCAAATTTTCCATCAAGTACTGCCTTTTACTCAAGACAAGCAAAACCACCCTAATGTCCCTAGCCATAGACAAGAACATTAATCTAAAAATTTCTAACTTCGAACTTCTGTCATTCTCTTTATAATTCAATTCATCAATTTTTTGCATAGCAAAAATAATCGACCAAACCTCTCTATGAACTAATTCTTTCAACTCTTCTTCAGTAATCAATCCCGCATCAAAAAATGGAAAAACAAAACCTGCAGTATAAGTAAATCTATCAACCTTAAATGGAACCAAACTTTTTGCTAAAGCATCAGAAAAAGACCAAAGTAAATCTTCCTTTTCAAATCTTCTCTTTAAATTATCTCTTACTGTTTTTAATTCATCATAGTGAAAATCCCCTTCTTCAAACCCTAATTCATACAGAAAACCATCCATAGGTTCAAACTTTATTCCCTAGACTGAAACGGTATCATTAAAGCTATCTAAACACAAGATTATTGCCCTAGCCTAATGATAATTCCCAATTCTGAGTTAGGAATATCAAAAACTTGAATACCTTCTACTATTGCATCTTGATTCAAGAAAACATCATCATATCTAGGTTCCAAAAAGTTTAAAGAATTAACTAACATATCACCTGTTGTTGCATAAGCATTATAATCAGCCTTCAATCCAACTGCAGACTGAGCATTTTCCTTAAAACCTTGTAGAAAACCATATGCTTCTTCACCACTTAAATTCTGACTAGACACAAAAAATGATTGCTCAAAAATATCACGATTCTCAACTACTGCACCAAATTTATTATCTAGATCAGCTAATTTATTCCTTATTTCTTCAAGTGTATCTTCACCTTCCTGAATTACAGCCTGCATCTCCTCCAAATAATCATCAATTGCACCAGCTCTATCAAGACTTCCATCAGCTAAATCATAAACATCAGTCTCAAATAAATTCTGCATTCGCCTCAACAAGGCCATATATTCAACTAAATCAGATTCAACTGGACTATAACTTGTCCCCAAATTATAAGCTGCATCAACAAAACCTGATCCACTAAAACCACCTATTGGAATAACAGTTAAATCTTCATCAAATGAAAACTCGGAACCTAAAATATAGGCTGCTGAAATAGAATCTTGAGCCCCCTCCTCAATAACAACTGGCGCTTCAGGTTCATTATCATTAACAACTTCAACAGGATCATCATCAACAACTGGATCAGAAGAACCTCCGAAAAAATCAAATATCCATAAAAAGAAGAAAATTAATCCAGCTATAAAAATAATTAGTATCCACATCAACATCCTTTTTGAAATACCAGCCTGAGCCAATATGTCCCAAAAATCTTCTTCAAACTCATCAAAATCCCCAACACTTGTATCGACAGGAATTGATTCTTGATCAACGGTATTTACACTTTCATTTGTTGAATCAGAAACATCAACAACCTCTGCATTAACTTCTTCAACATTTCCTCCCCTCCTCATGGATTCAACCACAATATTTTCATTAGATTTCTCTTCTTTTTCAATAGAATCTGACTCATCATCAGTAACATCTTCTTCTATCTCATCAGGAGCTTCATTCACATTTCCTACCCTCTCCAAAGGTTTATTATCCAATGCACGTTTCTGCAAATTTGGAGTCAAAACAACTTCCTCTCCTTCAGCTTTTACGTCTTCCTTTTCACCATCTGTTTGACCAATATCAAACTCTTCCTCAACTTTTCGTTTATCCGCTTGTTTCTTTTTTTCTTCTTCAGCATGAGCACCAGCAAGCTTTTCTGCTTTCTCCTTAGAAATATTCCCCCTCATCCTCTCTCTTTTTCCACTAGAAACATCCTTATTTAAATCCCTAAAACCTTTCTTAGTTTTTTCTTTATTGTCATTCTGACCTTTCTTGTCAGAAAAAGACTGTCCTGTTTTTTCTTCATTATCCGGCATAAATAGTTTTATCCATCTTCATATTATAGCAAACTTTAGCTAAAAAATAAAGCTAGCAAAACGGATTTTCTTGTATAAATAAAGGATAAAGGTAATATTAATTTAATGAAAAATTATGACATTATTATCATTGGTGGCGGAGGTGGACTTAAACTTCGAGCAGCTACAGAAATTGGACTAAAAGTTGCAGTAATAGAAAAAGAAGCTTTAGGTGGAACTTGTCTAAATAAAGGCTGTATTCCATCAAAAATGTTAATTCACACAGCTGATTTAGTCGAACAATTAAAAGATTTAAGCAAATTCAATATCGAAATGACTTCAAGCTCAAAAGTGCACTTTGAAAGTCTTGTAAAAAGGGTAAATCAGTCAATTACATCAGATTCAAAATTAATTGAAGAAGCCTATGAAAAAAATGATTTAGTAGATTTTTATCATGGCCACGGTAAATTTATTAAACCAAAAATAATTCAAGTTAATGGAGAAAAAATAACTGCTGAAAAAATATTTATCGCAACTGGAGCAAAACCAAACATTCCAAATATTACAGGTCTTGAAGGAACACCATATATGACAAGTACCGAAGCTCTGAAAAATACAAAACTTCCAAAATCAATGATTGTAATTGGTGGAGGATATATTGCTGTCGAATTAGGATATTTTTATGGCGCACTTGGGACAAAAGTCACATTCCTTGTTAGAAGCGATCTTTTGAGAGAAGTTGACTCAGATATTAAAGAGAGATTTCAAGAAGCTTTCATGGAAAGATACGAGGTAAAAACTCATCACAAAGTTTCTGAGATTCATTATTCAGATAAAAATGAAGAATTTTCAGTTATCGCAAAAAATAAAGATGGTAAAAGCATTGAATTCAAATCTGAATCATTACTATTAGCAACTGGGGTAATTCCAAATACAGAAAATCTAGGACTAGAAAATACTGCAATAAGAACAAATAAAAAAGGTTTTATAAATGTAAATGAATATTTAGAGACTGAGGAAAAAAATATTTACGCACTTGGAGACGTTATTGGTAAATATCTTTTTAGACACTCAGTAAACTTTGAAGGTGAGTATTTATTAAGAACATTATACGAAAATCCAGTTAATGAAAAAATCAGTTATAGTCCAATGCCATATGCCGTCTTTTCAAATCCTCAAATTGCCGGGATAGGATTTACTGAAGAACAACTTAAGAAAGAAAAAATAGACTATATTATTGGTAAAAATGACTACAAAAACAGCGCAATGGGTGGAGATGCACTACAATCAAAACATGGAATGGTAAAATTATTATTTGAAAAGAAATCGCTAAAATTACTTGGAGCACATATTATAGGAGAAGAAGCAGCCACAATGATTCATATGTGCATTGCATATATCAACATGGAGGCAACTTTAGATGACATGCTAAAGACAATATATATTCATCCAGCACTTCCTGAAAACATTAGAAACGCTTGCAGAAAAGCAAAGTCACAAGTTTAACTAATTAAAAATTAAAAGAAACTATAAAACTTACCAATCAATAGTCTTCCAAGTATTTCTTGAATCAAATAAAAAGCTACAAAACCAACAACAACTGTTACAATGGCATCTTGTTCTTTCATTTTATAAATCTCCATGAACATAGTCTTTGCAACTACCAAAAACCAAACAGAAGCCGCTAATAGAATCAACTGAGTCAATCCTCCAAAAGTAATTCCAATTAACGCTAACAATAAAAATACTGAATGAACTAACAAAATAATCGCAGCAAATGAAAGAGTATTAAAATCCTTCAAATATTGAGCTTTAATTTTATAGACCTTTTCAGCGAAAAAACTCATAAAGAAAACCATTCCTATTATAGCCATTCCTGGTAATAAACTTGCCCAAAAAACAAAACTCGAGAAAATTGATCCAAATCCAGACGGATAAGACAATGAAGTTAACACTAAATTAATTACAGAAGGTAAAAAGAAAAGCCCAAATGCAATTGGTAACTTCTCTTTTTCAGAATGTACTGAACTAATAGATTTCTTATCCAGCTTAAGCAAAGAAAGACCTTTTTCATAAATTTTCTTCACCATAAACTTACTTGGTTATTTATTCTCCCCCTTCTTGAGAATCTCCCTCAGCAGATTCGTCACCTTCAGAATCTTCAGCTTTTTCATCTTCTCCACCTCCAAGAATATCTAGACCTTCAACTGTTTCAGTTTCCTCTTCAACTCTTGGTGGAGCAACACTAGCAACTGAATCCTCCATGTTGTTCAAAATTTCTACTGTATCAGGGACATTCAAATCTGCAATTGAAATACTCGTATTAAAATCAACTAAAGCCTCAACATTAACCTCAATACTATGAATCAAATCTCTAGGTAAACATTTAACATCTACTTCAGTAATCATCGTCATCAAAGTACCACCTTCATCTTTCACAGCTGGAGCATCTCCAACAAACTCTAATGGAATTTTAGCTTGAATCTCTTGATCCATTCTTACATTAATCAGATCAACATGAGTAATTTGATCAGTCACCGGATGAGTACTTACATCATGGATTAGTACACTTAATTCATCTTTACCATCTACTTTTAAATCTAAAACAGTATTCCCACCAGCTTTTCTAAAAGTTCTTCTGAAATCTTGATAATCTACTTGAAAACTTTTATTCTCCACACCAGAACCATAATATTCCAGAGGAATAAGTCCACTTCTCAAAAGATCTCTAGCTTTCATTGCTTTATCTCTTGTCTGAACATCAAGTTTAATCGTATCCATATTTACTACTTATAAGAACAAAACTAGAGCCAGTCTAGTTAAATTCGCTTTCTCATGCAATACTTTTTTTATAAAATAAATATTGAATCACTAACGACAAAAATATGGAAGCACTGTACATTG
>CAYNUR010000074.1:0-6383 GCA_964400435.1 uncultured Candidatus Peribacteria bacterium | reverse complement strand
GTGCTGATCAGATTCAGGTTTTGGAAGGTTTATCAGCTGTTAGAAAAAGGCCTGGTATGTATATCGGGAGTACTGATGTGAGAGGTTTGCATCATTTGATTTGGGAAATTGTTGATAATTCGATTGATGAAGCGATGGCTGGTTATTGTGATGAAGTTATGGTTATTATTCAAAAAGATGGTGGATTGTCTGTAGAAGATAATGGTCGTGGTATTCCTGTAGATAAGCATGAAAAAACTGGAAAATCTGCACTTGAGACTGTTTTAACTGTCCTTCATGCTGGAGGAAAATTTGGTGGAGGAGGATATAAAGTTTCTGGAGGTTTACATGGTGTTGGGGTTTCTGTTGTTAACGCTTTGTCAGAAAAGGTTATTGCTGAGGTTTATCGTGATAATAAGGTTCATCGTCAAGAATATCATCGAGGTGATGCTGGTGATGAAATGCAAATTTTAGGAGATACTGAGAAACAAGGTACTAAAATTACTTTTTATCCAGATGGAGAAATCTTCGACACTCTTGAGTTTGATTTGCAAATAATCCTAAATAGGATGCGGCAACAGGCTTATTTAACTAAAGGCGTTACAATTTCTATTTTAGATGAAAGAAGTAATAGAAAGTATCGATTTTATTTTGAAGGTGGGGTTAAATCATATGTTCAGCACTTGAATAAGAATAAAGAAGTCATTGGTTCTGTGATTTATCTTGAAAAAGAGGTTGAAGAGGGGATGGTTGAAGTTGCGTTACAGTATTCTAATTCTTTTAGAGAAACGGTTTATACTTTTGCAAATAATATTCATACTATCGAAGGTGGTACTCATTTGACTGGATTTAGATCTGCTTTAACTAGAACTATTAATACATATGCTAGAAATGCTGAACTCTTAAAGGAGAAGGATGATAATTTGTCTGCTGAAGATGTGAGAGAGGGGATTACTGCTGTAATTTCTGTTAAATTAGCTGAGCCTCAATTTGAAGGTCAAACTAAGAGTAAATTAGGAAATGCTGAAATGAGATCTGCAGTTGAATCTGTATTTGCTGAAGAATTTGCCCAGTATTTAGAAGAAAACCCTAATGATGCAAAAAATATTATTGGAAAGTGTACTTTAGCTGCTAGAGCAAGATTGGCTGCAAGAGCTGCTCGTGAGACAGTAATTAGAAAGGGTGCACTTGAAGGTATGACTTTACCTGGTAAATTGGCGGATTGTTCTAGTAAGGATCCTTCAAGATCGGAACTCTTTATTGTGGAGGGTGATTCGGCAGGTGGTAGTGCGAAGCAAGGAAGAGATCGAGAGATACAGGCTATTCTTCCTTTACGAGGTAAAATCCTGAATGTGGAGCAAGCGAGATTGGATAGA
Organism: uncultured Candidatus Peribacteria bacterium; assembly: GCA_964400435.1. Classification (GTDB taxonomy): domain Bacteria; phylum Patescibacteriota; class Gracilibacteria; order UBA1369; family LOWO2-01-FULL-3; genus CAYNUR01. Next base: position 5,028 of record CAYNUR010000074.1, on the reverse strand, counting down.
ATTTTATCTAACAATGAAATTAAGAACTTGGTTATTGCTTTAGGTACCAGTATTGGGGAAACCTTTGATGAGGAAAAATTACGTTATCATAAGATTGTTATCATGACTGATGCCGATGTCGATGGTGCTCATATTAGAACCTTGATTCTTACTTTATTTTATCGTTATTTCAAGGAGTTGATTGAACATGGATACTTATATATTGCCCAACCACCGTTGTATAAAATTTCTCAAGGTAGAAAATCTTTTTATGCATATAGTGATAGAGAAAGAGATGAGAGGTTGAAAGAACTTGATAAAGAAAAGAAAATTAATATTCAACGTTATAAAGGTTTGGGAGAAATGAATCCTGAGCAATTATGGGAAACAACAATGGATCCAGAAGTAAGATCGATGTTGAGAGTTAGTATTGAAGATGCTGAACAAGCTGATGAAGTTTTTGAAACATTGATGGGGTCTGAAGTTTTACCTCGTAAAAAGTTTATTCAAGCTTATGCTAAAGAGGTGAAAAATCTTGATATCTAATTTTGGATATTTGTGAGAGGTTCTTTCTTTTTTCTAAAGAACCTCTTTTTGTTTTGCATGGAGTAGAAGATTGTTATTCCACCAAGCAGGAGTAATGAGCCAAGAATTTTTTGTAAGGATATTTCATCTTTAAAAATTAAAAAGGAGCCTAGTAGTACAAAGATAGTTTGGAGCATTAGGAAGATGTTTAGCTTTGATATTGGAAGGTAGTTGTGAGCTTGAAAATAGAGCATTTTTCCAATTGCAGCATTTGAAGTTAATCCAATGCTGTAAAAAATTACTGCTTTTAGTGGAATAGTTTCTATTTTTCCTGTTAATCCAAAGATTGTTGTCAAAAATATTCCCATAAAGAATATCCTAAAGTATCCGAAAGAGAATCCATCAATTTTTGGTGCAAATTTTTTGATTAATAAGCTTTGTAGGGCGTATAAAGATCTTGAAAGGATCATCATGATGGCAATAAGAAAATTTATTTCTCCATTAAGAGTTGAGATTAAAGTTAGTCCTAAAATTGCAAGAGTGATAGTAAGTACTTCATAAAAATTTGTTTTTTCTTTTAAAATAAAAATTCCTAAGAAAAACGCAATAACTACTTCAGACCTTCCAAGTAATTCTGTTATGCCAGAGTTGCTTTTTGAAATTGTGAACCACCAAGCGAATGCTGAAACTGAGGTGATTGCTGAGACAATAATTATTAAGCGGAGGTTTTTGTTGAAGCATTTTTGTAGTGATTTTCTATTCTGTTTGCTTGTTAAAAAGAATGGGCTTGATAATAAAAATGCACCCCATGTTCCCCATATTACGGCGTTTTCTGCAGTTAATTCTGGGTAGAGTCGAAAAGTGTAATCTGTGATTAGTGGTAGTATTGCACTTACTGCTGTACTTGCCAGCATTATCATGTAACCTTTTTGTTCTTTTTTCATCTAGATTTAATATTTGTGGTAATTCTAGCTTTTTGTATTAATTATTCTAGGGAAAATCAGAAATCTATTGCAATTGTGAAAAATCTTCATATAATAGACAGGAATTAAACGTAATTTATCTATGAAAGTAATTGTTTGGAAAAGCGATAAAGAATCAAACGAAAGATGTATTACTCGTTTTAATAAAAAAGTTCAAGCGAGTAGAAAGCTTTTGTTACTAAGATCTAAAAGATATCACTCAAAAAGTGATACAAAAGGTCAAACTAGAGCTGCGGCTATCATGAGATCTCATTATCGTAAATTAAAAGAAAAAAATCGCTTCTATTAGAGAGTGTTTAGAAATTGGACAAAATATATTAGGCAGTCGCAAGACTGCCCTTTTGGATTCTGAGTTGTTGCTTGGTTTAACTTTAGGAGTTGAGAAAGAGTATTTATTTATGAATCCTCATGCGGAAGTAGAGGATTTTCAGCTACTTCTTTTTAAGAAATACCTAGGTATGGTTAAAGAAGACATGCCGTTAGCTTATCTTTTGAAAAAAAAGGAATTTTTTGGTTATGACTTTTATGTTGATGCAAGAGTTTTAGTGCCTCGGCCTGAAACTGAGTTGTTGGTTGAAAAGGTTTTGAATTATCTAAAGAGAGTTAGTTATAATTTTTCAGCTGAGCGTTTAAGGATTTTAGATGTTGGGACAGGAAGTGGAGCTATTGCAATTTCTCTTGCTAAAGAGTTAACAAAGTTAGCCGTTGATTTTGAAATTGTTGCGACGGACTTAAGTTTAGAAGCTTTAGAGGTTGCAAGGTTGAATGCAAAGCAATTGATGGTTGATGATAAAATTGAGTTTGTGAATTCTAATTTATTAGAGGTCTTTGATGAGAGGGAGGTTTTTGATGTGATTGCTACTAACTTGCCATATATTGGAACTCAAACAAGCAGCTTTGTTGAAGAAAATGTGAAAAAATTTGAACCAGATCTTGCGTTATTTGCTGGTAATGATGGGCTTTTGTTGTATAAAAAAATGTTTCAAGAGTTGATGGAAAAAGATTTTGAATTCAACTTTTTAATCGGTGAATTTACTTATGATCAGGCTAAAGTATTGAAAGAGTTTGTGTTTAAAAAATTTGATCAAGAGTTGGTAATTGAAAAGGATTTAGCAAGTTTAGAGAGGTTTTTTATTTTAGAAAAGTAATTTGAGCATTTTCTAGGAATTTGCTAGACTTTTTTGGCTTAATAAAGAAGTTTATGTTAGACAAATTAGAAATATTGGAGAGTGAGTTTTTAGACCTGCAAAAACAATTGGCAGATCCAGAAGTTATTGCTAATCAGAATTTATATAGGGATTATTCAAGAAGATATAAGTCTCTCGAAAGTGTTGCCGAATTGACGAAAAAGTATCGACAGTTTGTTCAAATGAAAAAAGAAGCTGAGGAGATTTTAAAAAGTGAAAACGATGAGGAGATGATTAATTTAGCGAAAGCTCAGTTAGAAGAGGCTGAGGCAAAGCTTCCAGAATTAGAGGAGTTAGCTAAAGTTGAATTGCTTCCAAAGGATCCAAATGATGCAAAGGATTGTATTATTGAAGTTCGTGCTGGTGCTGGTGGAGATGAGGCGGGGATTTTTGCAGGAGAGTTGGGGCGAATGTATCTGCGATATTCTGAAACAAATGGTTATAAAGTTGAACTGATAGATAAGAGTGAATCTGCGCCTGGAGTGATTAAAGAAATGATTTTTTCTGTAAAAGGTGATGGAGCTTTTGGTGCATTTAAGTATGAGAGTGGAGTTCATCGTGTACAGAGAGTTCCTGTTACGGAAAGTCAGGGGAGAGTTCATACTTCTGCGGCTTCTGTTGCTGTTTTGCCTGAAGCGGAAGAGGTTGATATTGAGATAAAGGATGAAGATATTAGAGTTGATGTGTATAGAGCAGGTGGGAATGGTGGTCAATCTGTTAATACTACTGATTCTGCGATAAGAATTACACATCTTCCTACTGGTCTGGTTGTGACTTGTCAGGATGAAAAATCACAGTTGAAGAATAAGACTAAAGCAATGAAGGTTTTGAGATCTAGGCTTTATGCGATGGAGGAAGAAAGGTTAAGAGAGGAAAGGGGAGAGGCTCGTGCTAGTCAGATTGGTTCTGGAGATAGAAGTGAGAAGATTAGGACATATAATTTTCCTCAAGATAGAGTAACGGATCATAGAATTAAGGAGAGTTGGTCTAATCTTCCCGGTATTATGGATGGTGATTTAGCTGATATTATTGAAAAATTGCAGTTGGCTGATCAGGAGAAAATGCTGGCTGAGGTGACTGAATAGTGCTTTTGATTGCATTTGATATTGTTCTTCCCAGGGTCTGAATAGCAATTTCGTCAGGTTCAGCTTTTAGGTCATAAGATTCTTCTGGTTTAAAGAATAAGTCTTTTACCATATCTATAACTACTGCTGATCCTTCTTTTTTATTGATTACATCTTCTACGATTTTCGTGCTTATGTAGTCTGGTTTCATACTGTAAGGGCTTCCTTCTTCCCAATTTGGGTGCATTGATTGTGCTTCGTTAAAACCTGTGATTAGATGTTCTACAAATGGATTATTTTGTGTAGAAAACTGAACTGGGCAGAAACCATACTGTTCTCTTAGTGAAGAGTTTGGGTTTACTAGGCAGTTTTGTCTTTTTGTGCGTTCTTTTTTTCCTTCTAGATAGGATCTTGTGTATTTAAGGATATCTGTTAAGGATCTACCTCTACTAATTTCTTTTTGTGATGGGTGGAAAGTGTTCATATTATGAAGTTCTAGGTAGACTCCTTTTTTTCTCAATCTATTTATTGTGTCGAGGATTATTTCTTGAATTGAAGTGTGAACATCTAGGAGGTCTAAGTATATGTTTTGATATTCATGTTGTTTGTCTACGCTTTCTAGAAGTGCAATTATTCTTAAGGCTTTTTTGAAATCTTCCATTTGTAAATCTAGGATAGATCTTGGTATGCCCGTGATTTCAATTCCAATTATTTTTAAGCCATCTAGTGCTAGGTCATTTCCTGTTGAGTGTAATAGCATGTTAGTCCCTCTGTCTCTGTCCAATCCCGAATAAGTTTCGTACAGACCTGGGTGTGGTTTAAAGATCTCTTCTCTGATAATTGGATATGCTTTATCTAGTCCGGAATTTTCATACTCGCCATCATGAAGAGACAGCAGAATGATGTCAGCTTCTTGATCCGATTCTGGTTCTAAGTTCCAGTAGTTTATTTTTCCAACTTCAAATTTTTTTTGTTTTCTTGTCGTGAATTCTAGACTTTTGTGTGTTGAAAGTGTTCTGGTTGTAAGCATGATTTTGAATTTTAAATAAATAAAGAGAGCTCCATTTGATGCAGGAGTTTCATTGTTTATTTACTTAAAATTGTAAGATTATCTCCTGCTGTAATTGGTACAGCAGCAACATAAAATTGAAGAGTTGTGTTTAGTTGAGAGTTTGTTCATAAAATTTTTCTTACACAATGATTTTACAAATTTATTCTATAAAATCAATAAATTTATTTTAATTGATGGCTTCCGAGTGATTCTTTTCTTTTAAATGCTGAGGTTAATAT
>CAYNUR010000073.1:0-6520 GCA_964400435.1 uncultured Candidatus Peribacteria bacterium | reverse complement strand
CGCCAGGAGTACGACGGCTTGGGCGTATCCCGGCGCGAGTGGTGAGCCACCTCGTACTCACCCAGCCAGTTCAGACGTTGATGCTTGATGCGGGTGTCTTTGAGATTTTCCTGACGATGGACATTCCCTTCACCGTCTGTGGCAAGCAGCCACCAGGCCAGATCCTGAGAATCCGCAATCGGGTAGAAGAACAGTTGAGCATTGGCCTTGCTGGCGGCCCGGCGTCGGTATCGGCGATTGCGGTCCAGGTCCACACCATATAACTCCGCAAACTTGGCAGCGAGATTCAGTGCTTTTCCAGCAGGCACTCGACCGCTGGTCCAGTGGTGGTATCCATGAGAGACGGCATGCAACATGTGCCGCATGGTGGCGATCTTTCCTTCGTAGACTTTCGGGTCATATTTAATCTTGGGCATCGGTACTTCCTGAGTAGATACAAGTAGTACTCGACGAGATCGAACAATGTCCGAAGGACATACAAAAGAAGATTCCTAAACAAACGCGTCACAGATCTCGAAGAGCATCTGGGACACAGGTACCGAAACAAGTGCAAGTGCCGCCGATCGCAGCCAACGATCGATGGGCAAACCTGTTCATTCACGCCAAAAACGGGGATGAGGAGGTCCCCAACCGTCAATTGCAATTTGGGGTGGTTGCCAACCACCTCACGGGCCGCACACATGCCAACGTGTGCGGCCAAGTCTGCCGGAGCAGCCGGATGCTCTTAATGGAGCTCGTCCGAATGCGCGCGGGGCTCAGGGGTGCAATTCCTCTGTTCTATCGCGTCTTTTCAGAAAAAGGTTGCGGCGGGTTTTTGGTGACATATTGAACGAGAACGTGCCCAACCAACATTGGGCGACACGGAAACGGGAGCCTATAAAGGGAGGTCTTCGGACTGACTGGAAATGGTGAACCCTGTGATGTGCTCGAAGTATCGGGGTGGCGTCGGGAATTCAACCGCGCCTAACCTGCCTGACACGATGGTTTCTGCGACAGCCGGCGTCGTTTTCGAACGATTCCGCATCCCGATTCGGGGTGGACGAGGCAGGATCTCCTTTGGGAGAGATTGACTAAGCGCTGTTGGCCATGGGTGGTAACGCTGCCATGGCGGCACCTGGAGAAATCCAGGGTCGATGTATAGCTCAAACGTGTAAATGTAGGCTGAGAAGTCGCATTCAGGAGAGATGGAAAAACGCCCTTCGGGGCGCTGCCGGTAAGCCGCAAGGCTGTACTAGTGTTGATGATCATGAACCTCGGGCTGATGAAGATTTTGGGATCTTTGCTCACAGCCAAACGAACGTGGTGTGTCGCGTCACACACGAGGAACATGGGAGGCAGCCGGCTACCTGATCGTAGTAGAGCCTCACTAACGTGGGACGCGCCGAACCGGATCGACAAAATGGCAAAGTCGATGCTGTACCGGGGCTGGCGTTGGAGCAACGTGACACTGCATCTACCGTAAGTGGAGAGTGCAGGGATAGACGGGAAAAAAACCAGACGGCTGCCCTCAGTGGGGATGTCGTTTAGGTGAAGCTGAAACGGGCGGGTGGCACCGCATAACCGCGTAGGCAAATCCAGCAACCGAAGGAGTGATCCTGAGGCCGAGTGGACCAGTTGAAAGCGTTATCTAGCAGACGTAATTGTAAATGGGCTTGGCAGCCCTTGACGGAACTTCCAATGGTGTTGGCGCACCTTTGGAAACAGTGTGGGAGCACTGTGTTTTTTGGCGATCCGCATCCCCTCCCAGGGGTGCGAAAAACTTGGATTGTATTAGGAGGTACTTGTGGACTGACGCCCCCAAGGCGTTGTGGTCGAAACCGTATTGACCAGGAAGCACCAAGCCATCTTGATGATGGCGATGACGGATTGCGACGGACAATCTGCCATGACTCTAAGCGCAACACTGTTGCGTGTAACTCTTGACCCCCCTTCTTCGGAAGGGGGCGTCATTTTGGTCTATTCTTGATTTCTGTTACATCATTCATGATGGGCGTGCAATGACACATGGAGGACGCCGACAAGGTGCGGGACGGCCACGCGGGTCTGGACGGTTTGGCGAGCCGACCCGGCTGGTGAGGATTCCTGAAACTTTGAGGCCAGAGGTGGATCGGCTACTGGCTGAACATGCGGTCAAACGAACCGGAGCTGTGCCGGCCAAAGCCGAACGTAAAGACGCCTTCACTGACCCGGAACACCTGATTGAGGGCATTACGGTACTGCCTCCCATCGACGCGCTTGCGCTGATGGAGAACTACCGCCGGTGATTCCGGCGGTTTGACGTCGTGCATCTTGACCCGGTTTATGAAAGTAACGACGCGGCCGGCCGGCAGCGTTTTGCCCGAAAAACCATCGAGCTGATTCATGCTGCTGCCGAAATCTGCGATCACATTTTGTGCTGGGGATTCCCTGCGTCACTGGGGCTGTTGGTCGATCGCTGGCCCAGAAATTGGAGGATGGAAGGCTGGGTGACATGGCATTTTCAGAATGCACCAACACGCGCGCGCGGCTGGCGTGCTGCCCAGAATGCTTGCCTGCATTTGGTTTCCGAAAACGCAAAAATCCACCCGGAAAATTTCTATTCAGACTCTCAGCTTGATCTTGCTGAGAGTGGTCGATTGGCGTTCAAGCCAGGACCACCGAATGTCGTGGTGTCACCCATGATCAGCGGCTTTGCTTTGAGATCCGAAAGCGTCGGTTTTCGCGGGGGCCAGAAACCCGTCGCCGTAATACAGCATGTGCTTAAGATGTGCCTGCCCGAGACTGGCGGCCACGTGTTAGATCCTACATGTGGCGCCGGAACCACGGGCATAGCCGCTCGTCACCTAAATGCTTATGCGACGCTCAGCGACCGATCAAATGTCGCCTTGCGTACAACTCGGAAGCGGTTACTGAAAACCACCCAAATCTGACCGCCAACTACTCCTCTCCTCGCTCCCTCGCCCACCGTTTTCGCTGGGCGATTGAACGGGCCGACGTGTCCTTGTCATACGCCGTCACGTCCATGTCCAGATAGTTTTCCAGGGCCGCTCGCATGATGTCCGAGCGTGTCGGAATGAATCCAAGTTCTGACGAAAGCTCTTCCCGTTTGGAATCCACGTTTTCCAAAAGATCCGGGTAAGCCCAACACGCAATCTGCGTCTTTTTTCCCACAGTGTGCTCCTAATGCCTGAGCACAAGTCTATTGACAAACGTTGATTCTTGTCTCTATCATGTAACAACTGTTGTTACTTTATGGGCAGTAAAACCACTTAACGAAAGGATTTTTAATGAAGAAAAGTATTGCTATCGGCGACATCATTCGCCTTCCCAACGCGCCCGTATTTGGGGCCTACCGCATCCGTGAGGCTGAGTTTGGTGAAGATGAATCCGAAATCATCTTCCGGCTGGCTGATGCCACGGGGTCTATCCCGGCGAGCGCCAACGCCTTTGAATTGATGTACAGCCACCCTGGAGAAATGGACGATGCTGTCCTGCATTGCCAGGGCAGGATTGAGATCAACACTTCGGGCGAAGCCATCGTGCAGGTTGCTGACCTGACCGAATCTGAACACGCCGTTTATGGACACATTCAGCAAGTTCCACGTGAGGTGTGCGTCAAAAGTGCCCTGCCCTATTTCGATCAGATCATCGAACGGATCGAGGCCATGAACAGCGATGTCATCCGCCGGTTTTGCGAACTGGCTTTGGGTCACCCGCGCATTTACGAAACCTACTTCAGGAATGGAGCCTCGTGGTCTTCCCACCACGCGGAACCGGGCGGACTGGCAAAGCATGTCAGCGAGATGATTCTGATGATCGACGGCTGCCCATTGCTTAGCGACATGCCTGATTGGCGCCGAGATCTTTGTGTTGCTGGGGCCGTCGTCCACGACCTGACAAAGATCACGGGGAAATCGTCAAGCAGTGACGATTACTCGAATCTCATCCGCAGTCTGTCAGTGCCCATACGCCACTTTGAAGAATACTGGCCGGACGGTGCAAAGCACATCCGGGAAATGCTCAAAGGATTCCCACGTGCCACACACCCTCAAACTGTGGAAGGGGCGGTCCTCTGGGCTGCGGACCGGCTCAGTGCGACGGCAGCAGCGGAACGTCACGCTTTTGATCACATCGCGAATGAAACCGCCAAGGTAGTTGAGGCAAAAACCGGCAAAACGTCGATGCGGATTTATCAGCGCCCTTCCGCTCCGCCGGATGTGCATTCATAAGGCCACCCGGGGATTGAAGAACGTGGGAAATATGTGCAATTGGTGCGGTCGCTTGTGCGTCCGCACCGACTGTCTGAGGCGCGGGTACCTGCTCGGGGTAATCAACCCGAATAGGACCTACGTATGCCTCAAAAACCAGCGCCAATGTACCGGCCAGATCATCTTCCACTGCAAAAATTCTGCGAAATCTACGGCTACGAACCGGACGCGATTCGCCAGAGAATTTATCGCGCCCAATGGATCGAAGGACGTGAGTTCCATCGCGATCCCTTTGGCCACATCCACATCTCACTGAAAGGATACGACCGATGGGTACGTCTAGCATCCTGACAGAATCCCCGTACACCGGGGTTGAGATCCGTGGCCGTTCGATCCGTATCAAATTTAAGTATGAGGGCAAGTGGGTTCGGGAAACACTGAACTGGTTGCCAACTGAGAACGGATTGGAAGCCGCTTTCACAAAGCTTGAAACGGTCAAGCGTGAAATCAAATTCCGCACCTTTAAGTATGAGGAGCACTTTCCGGATTCAAAACGGGCAAAGAAAATCCTCGCGATCACGGACATGACTGTCGCTTCGGCTGTAGAGGGAATGCTGGCAATTCACACGCTGAAGAAAAGCACCCTGCGGGGATACAGGATCGCATTCGAGCACCACATCAAACCAACACTCGGAAATACCCTAGTAAGGGATCTGACGAAAAATGATGTGACCGGCCTGCGCACAGAATTGCTAAAGAAATACAAACCCAAAACCGTTAACAATGCCTTGAGCGTACTCAGACGTGCACTGCAATATGCGGTCAACGAAAAAGCAATGAAAAAGAACATTGCGAAAAAAGTCCACGGCGTGAAACTTCCCAAACCTAACGTTGACCCACTGGACAGGCAAGAATTGAGCAAGCTTCTACTGGCTTGTGAACCATCATTCCAGAACATGATCCTGTTTTGGGTGTCAGCCGGCCTGCGGTTGTCCGAAATTCGGGCTCTTCGATGGTCCGATATCGATTTCAAGAAACAGAAAGTGCATGTGCAACGCGCCTTTGTTCTCAAAGAACTGAAAGCACCCAAAACTGATGTAGACCGGGTTGTAGATTTCGGTGCCGTTGGCAGGAAAGCGCTTATCGCTCAGAAAGCGATATCAGGCGATATGAGCCACGGCTATATTTTCACCAAACCACACAATGGTGAACCCTGGCATCTGGAGCACGATATGTGGAGCGCCATGAATGTTCGCTGCCGGCGCGCAGGCATCCGTCGCCGTAGTCCGACCCAACTCCGCCACACCTACGCCTCCATGGCCCTGTCCGCCGGCGAAAGCCCTTATTACGTAATGACGCAAATGGGCCACAAGGACCTGAAAGTACTCAACAAGCACTACGCCAAATGGCTTGTGGACGAAACGGCCGGCCTACGGCATGAGCAGTACCTAACCAAGGGACTGGAGGCTATAGATCTTCCGGTGCAGAGCTAGCCCACCATCTTGAACAGGAAACGTATGGCGCGCAATGCAAAGCCCTAACCCCAGTGATGTTGTCAAGGTGTGCCATAGCGCCGTCTTGTGACGGATATCGGCCAGTTGCTGACCTTCGCTCTTACCTACCATTGCTTTCAGTCGTCGCAGGAGCCGACGTTCAGACTACATTCAGCCCGCCCGGATAAACTGACCCTATAGAGCTTCTAGGACATCTCTTACATTGCCGTCTAACCTGAGTCTCTCGCAAGGCGTATTGTCGTCAAGATCGACGTCTAACGCGTAGGAAAGCTGCAGCGTACCCTGCTGCGGCTCATCCTCGTCGGCGGTAAAGGTGACAGCTGCGTTGAGGCCGTTGCTCAAGCGGCTTAAGCGAAGGCCCAGGAACTTCTCTTTGCTGGTTAGCAAGCTAGTCTCTTCGCGATCGACACCAACGCTGAAGACTTCGCACCTTCCGATGTGGCATACATATGCCTCGCCAAAACCATCTAGGCGGCTTAGCTTGTATCGACGACACGAAGAATCTTCCAAGAGCAGTCTTCTCACCGCTGCCTTCATCGCTTGGCTTCCTGAGAGAAGGACCGGACATGCGAGATTCTGCGAGGCCTGGTAGATGGCGTCGAGGAGATCTCCGATTCGTTCGAAAGACGTGTCTGAACAACTAGGTTGGCTGAAAACTTTATGTATCAACCTGCCTTTGAAGCTATCGACAGCTATCGACTCAAGCCACTCGTCTTCATTGACTGCAACGTTGGCCTGCAAGCCTTCTGCAATATTGGACTTCTCATACTTATTGATATTAACGCGATAAGAAGATTCATCTGGCAAGTCGGCGTCATT
>CAYNUR010000072.1:0-6542 GCA_964400435.1 uncultured Candidatus Peribacteria bacterium | reverse complement strand
TTTACTAAGTGACTTAACGTTTCTATTAAAATATTTTTCAAATTTCTTGAGGTCTTTTGATTCGATGATTTCTATTAACTCGGCAATGGAATCTTGATATTTTTTTAGAACTTTAAGATTAGAAGGATTGGTTATTTGGATGTTACCGTAGAGATTTGGATCTTGAGCAAATATTCTTGCTGCCATTATTAATTTGATGTTTGATGCTTTTGAGGAAAATTCTTCGATTTTTTTCATTGTAACTTTTGTTTTTGTAAGTCCATCAATGAAAGCGATATCTGCAAAGTGAATCAGCCCCTGGCATACACACATAAGTTCGTCATGTTCTTCAGCTCTCATTTTTTCGATTTTGACAGAGTTTTTTAGCAAAAATTTTTCTATCCAATTAGACCATTTTCCTGACTTTTTAGTGGGAGTTAGGATTATTGTCTGCCCGGGAATTGGGTTACTGCTGCCAAACATGGGATGGAGACCTAAAACTTCGCAATTTCCTTTGAGCATTTCTTCGGTAGGCATTTTCTTAACTGAAGTAAGATCCATTATTGCTGAATCTTTGGGTATGTGAGGAAGGGTTTTTTGAATAACTTCTGCAGTTTTATCGATGGGAACAGAGATAATTATGATATCGCATTTTTGAGCAAGATTACAATTTGAGAGCTTGGTTTTAAGATCAGAAATAAGGACTTTTAATCCTCTTTCCTTGAAAAAAGAGGCAAATAATTGCCCCATTTTTCCTTTTCCACCGATAATTCCTATTGTTGGATGATTCACTTTAATTCAAGAAAAGTTTAAGAATTTTTAACCTATACTCATTACCCTCCCAGATGGGGCCCAAATTTTATTGGGTTGAATGACGAATTAATTTTTTTATTTTTTCTTCTTATTAACTTTTTTCTTAACATCATCAACAGTTTTCTTCGCTTTTTTTACGCCTTTTTTAACACTTTTCTTTGCGTCTTTAACTGTTTTTTTAATCTTTTTTCTTTGTCCAGCTGGTACATGTTCCTTGTACAGTTCGTTTGCCTTCTTTTTTGCACTAGAAACTGTAGACTTTACTTTTTCATTTTCTGAAACATCTTTGTATACCTTTTTTGATGTTTTGCTAATGTCGTCACCCATTTCTTTCATAGTGTCTTTAAGGCCGTCCACTCCTTTTTCTTTAATATCTTTACGTGTTTCTTTACCTTTCTTTGGAGCGAAAAGTACACCTAAAGCTGTTCCTGCAACTACTCCAGTTATCAATGATTTTAATCCTTTTAGCATATGAATGAGGTTAATTTACTTCTTTTATGTTAAATGATTTTAGAATAATTAACAACTTCTTAATATGAAAAAAGCCTCCTGTTGGAAGCTCTTTTCATTACCCTCTAATACTCCTTCGAAAGAAATATTATATTAATTTTAATCGTATGTGTGTTTTAGTCAATCAATCCAGCTAGATAGTAGCGATATAGCATATCTGCCATTTCTCCCCTACTCATATAATCTGATGGATAGAAATATTGAGTGCTTGGAGTAAGGTCATTGTTTCTTGCGAACCAAGCATACTTTAGATACCATTTCGTGTCGGATTGATTTGGTGTATCAACATATGGTTTACCTGATGAATATAGTGGAATCGTGATATCTCCTTGTGACTCTCCTGTTCTCAAAAGCATTGCAAGTGCTTCAGCTCTAATTACAGTATTGTTTGGTCTAAATAATCCATCTGGGTATCCTTCAATAACTCCTAAGTTGATTCCGGTAACAATGTAATTTTGATACCAAGCATTGCTAGGTGTGTCAGGGAAATATCTTCCACTTGAAGTAATTGTATTAATATTTAATGTTTCAATAATTACTTTCAAGGCTTCTACTCTACTGATAGCTCTATTTGGTTGAAAACTTCCATCAATATATCCTTCGAAGATTCCTTCTTTTTTAGCCCATTCAATTGCTGCGCAATAACTATAGCTTTCTGAAACATCGTAGAAATCTGCGCAACTTGGTCCATTTCCACCGAAATCGTCTGGGTCTAATGGATCATCGTAATCATCACGTGAGCGACCATTCGATCGAGCTTTTTCCCAAACTGAGAAATTTCCTTTTTCGACATCTTTACCATTAAAGTTTCCAGCAATAATTTTGTATTCATATACACCTGGTTCAACATAAGACCCGTATTTATCTTTTCCGTCCCAGTAGAAAGTATGATGGCCTGCTGTAACGTTTCTAGCTTCCGCAAATGTATCGATAATATTATCTCTATCTCTAATCTCAATCGTTATTTCAGCATCTTTGTCTACTGTAAAATCAATTGGTAGTTTTCCTGCTTCAGGATTGAATGGAGTTTCTTCAGCAATATCTTTGTATAAATTTGGTTTCTTATCATGCTTAATGTCTTCATCAACTTCAAACTCAATTGTTTCAGAATCTTCTCCATGTTTGTTTTCTACGAATATTTTGAATGAAAATTCTTTTTCAAATTCGATGAAGTCTTCACCATCCCAAGGGATTTTATAAACTCCTGGTTCTCTATTGTTTGAATCAACCAATTCTTCAACTAAATCCCCTTGTTCGTCATAGATTCCTACCTGCATATCTGCTTCAGCTGTTAAGATGAAAACTAGATGTGTTTCCTCTCTACGTCCCGGATCAAAGCTTTCTTTCGTTACATAAACATCTTTTAATCTTGGATCTTTTGTTTCGAAATTGTAATCATCATTGCTGTCATCATCGTTATCATCTGAATCATAATCTACTGTGATTTCTTCTTGCACTTCGTCCTCTTCACCCTCTGCTTCAGCTAAGATTTCTACATAGTAGTCATCTTCATCTACAATATCTCCAAATCTATCTTCTCCTTGCCAATATACTGAGTGAGTACCTTCGTCATAACGCCTTTCATCTTTGATAGTTTTTACTCTATCGTCGTCTTCGTCATAGATCGTAATTGTAACTTCTGCATCTCTATTTAGCTCGAACTCTATTTCTACCCTTTCATTTTCGTATGGATCAAAGGTTCTGTTTTCAATATCAACATCTGTAATTTCAATTTCATCTTCATCTGTGTTTTGATCGTCATCAGAATCATCATTGTCAGAATCATCGTTATTGTTTGAGTCTGAATCAATATATATCCATTCAGATTTGTAGTCTTCTTGATTAGAATAAGGATCATCAGCAAAAATTCCGTAATAATATTGTCCATCAGGAACAATTTCTCCTGTATACAGTCCTAGTTCATTTGAAGAATCTGCTCTTCCATACCATTTAGAAGTTGTACATCCCCCTTCTGAAAAATATTTTTCTGAAACGACTGCCACTTTTTGATATCCACGAGTGTGTCCACCTGCTTTGTAAACGCCTAAATGTGCATTTGCTGTCTTGTTAACACAGTAATGAATTGTGAAAAATTCATTATCCTTTGGATCAATTTTCAATGCTTGTGAATTACTCGCTGTTGTTGAGTAACTTGTAATCTCTATTGGTGGTGGAATTATTTGCTCGTTTAAAGTAGAAGCACGAGCTGTTCCCATGGTAAGTAAGATAGGCAAGATTGTAGAACTTGCGATTATCACTTTTTGGAAAAGACTTCTCAACATATTTTGCATGATTATTTCTTGTTAAATTGAAATAGCCACGCACTATAGCACCTTTTCTAGTCTTTGTCAAGCGTGAGATGTGTAATTTTGATTCCAAACTCTTTAAGCATTTTTCTTAAGCGGAAAATTGGTAGTCCAACAACATTAAAATAGTCCCCATTGATTTTCTTAATATATAGAGATCCTTTACCTTGGATTGCATATCCAGCTGCTTTATCAATTCCTTCTCCTGAATTTATGTATGCTTCTATATCTGATTCATTGAGTTTATCCATGACAACGTCAGTTGTTTCAGTATCAACTATGTTTTTATTCGAGTTTGAATCAATAATTGAAATAGCTGTTATTACTTGGTGTGTAGTACTGCTTAAAAGTCTTAAAATCCTTTTTGCATCTTCTTTGTCTTTAGGTTTACCAATAATATGATTTTGAAATGACACAACTGTATCGACGCCAATTACTAATGAATTTCTAAAGTGTGAAGTTACTTTCTGTGCTTTTCCAATTGCATTGTATATGGCAACATCTCGTGCGGAGTCGCCTTCTTCTTTTTCAATAAAATCGCTTGGATAAACTATAAAATCTAATCCGATATCTTTGAGTAACTGAATTCTTCTGGGGCTTTTTGAGGCTAAAACAAGCTCTTTATTCATAATTAAAAGTTTGTTTGACTTGGAAAAAGGATTAATCTAGAATTGCACGGCATATAATATCTTAAATTAAAGTAAATGCCAGTAATTAAATCTGCGAAAAAGAGAATGAAGCAGAACGTAAAAAGAAGAGCTAGAAACTTCCCTGTAAGAAGTGAAATGAAAACTGTAATGAAGAAAGCGCTACAGTTAATCAAAGACGGTAAAGCTGATGAAATCGTGAAATATATGCCTAGAGTTTATTCTGTGATTGATATGGCTGTAAAAAAGAATATTATTCACAAAAACAATGCAGCTAGAAAAAAATCTAGAATAGCTAGAGAACTACAAAAACTACAAAGTGGAGAAGGAGCAACTAAGGTTGCAACTAAAGCTAAGAAAGCTGAAAAAAAGAAGGTGAAAAAAGAGAAAAAGACTAAGTAAATTGTGAATGTTTTATCTGGAAGGATAACCGTTGCCAATGGTAACGGTTTTTCTTTTTACTAAATTTTTCCTTTCTAAAGAAATAATTTAGTGAGAGTTGCTTTTAAGGACTATTCATATTAATATTTGCAGGACTTTTTTTAAGTCGGTTCGTTTAAAATTTGGGCCTGTAGCTCAGTGGTTAGAGCAGTCGGCTCATAACCGATTGGTCGCTGGTTCAAATCCAGCCAGGCCCACCACCCTTGAGATTGCCCTTTTGCAGCATAGTTGCGAAGGGTTCTTTCAGCTTTATCTTAATGATTTCTCCCTTATTGATTACTGTGTTCAAAATAACACTTTGAGCAATTCGATCTTTAGTTTCTGCAGATCCGAATAAAAAGCTTTCTGAAAGGCTTTCTATTGTGTTCAAAAACTTTTCAAGTGTTAACTGGATATTATTATTTAATTCTGCCTTTGTTTTTGAAATTTGATCTTTATATCTTTCTAGCTGAGTTTTGCTGTTGTTTTTTGCTTTTTCTAGGATTTTTTTCTCATCCTGATCAATGTTTGAGCGCCTAAGAGCTAGCGTTTGGATATATTTTTCATATTCTCTCTCTGTTTTTCTCTCAAGTTTTTTTAGAGCTGCTAGCTCCTTTGTTAAAGCTTTTCTTTTTGATTCAATAAATTTACTCGATTCTTTTTTATACAACTCATACTCTTCTTTTCCACCTTTTAAATTACTTAGTATTTCATCAATTGCTTCAATTATTACTTTTGCTCTAATTGTCCCTCCTTTGCACTTTGTACACCAATATCTAAGAGCCTTCACTTTTTCTCTTGGTCCTTTTGATGCTCCACCTGTGAGATTGTTTCCACAAGCTTCACATATTAAGATATTTTTAAATGGCCAGCTGTGTTTTTTATCTACTCGAGCATGATCTTTTTTGAGATTTTTTATTGCTATAAACTCTTCCTCGGAAACCATTGGAATAAACTCATACCGATCATTTAAATCGATCTCTTTTCCAGCCTGTACTAATACACCATGGTAGAACGAATCATCAAACATAGTTGACAGCTTGGTTTCAGACATTTTTTGTTTTTCACCTGTAGATTTAAGAACTCGTCGATAGCCCCTTTCATTGAGATATCGAGTTATTTTTGCGTTAGATTCACCATTTAGCTTCTTTCTCCATGCATTTTTAACTAACTCAAACATCATCATTCCACTTTCCGTTGTTGACTCGTCTGGCTCGTAGTAACCTGTAAAATTGCTTCTGAAATATCCTGGCTTATATTGTCCTGCGGATTTCCCTTCTTTTAGAGCCATACTTAGTCCTCTTTTAACATCAACTGATAATTTATCTGAATATTGCTTTGCCCAAACAAAACTCATCCCTAGTGACATCTTTCCAGCATGGTCATTTGTGAAATACATTGAAGCAAATTTTAAATCTACTATATAGCCTTCATCTAATAGATCGATGATCTCCCCTCCTTCCTTCATATTTCTAGCTAATCTATCAGGCGCCCACGCAATTAAGCCGTCTATCTTACCTTTCTTTATATCTTTTATCATTTGCGTAAAATTTGGCCTATTCCCTGAGCGTTTAGCTGATCTTTCGTCAGAAATGATGTCTTTTTTAGGATCAATCTTTATATCAAACCGTTTTGCAACTTCAAGACACTCCCTAGTTTGGTCCCCAATTGATCGTATCTGTCTTGAAGGGTCATCTTGTGACTTTCGTAGGTATATTACGTATCTTTTTGCCTTTTCTTGATTTCTTGGATCATCGTACATAAAGTCGGTCGAAAATAATTATGTCCCTAGTTTACCTTTATTGTTTGTTGATCCAAAATTTTGAAAATTTTTGTCATATACTTAAGAAAAATGTCACGTTTCATC
>CAYNUR010000071.1:2762-6568 GCA_964400435.1 uncultured Candidatus Peribacteria bacterium | reverse complement strand
ATGTTTAGTTTCTTGACATTGGCTTCTCATGCAGGTGAATTTACATTTTCTCCAAATAGTGGAAGCTATATTCAAAACTGTGAAATGGGAGTACAAGTTTTAATGGATTCTGAAGGAGTTGATGTTCAAGGTGCAGATGCTTTTATTAATTATAATCCGGCGGAAATAGATATCGTAAAAGTAAATAATGGAGATGTTTTTGATGTTTATGCAGGTAAAGAAATTGACGCAGGTGATGGACAAGTAAGAATAACAGCTTTCAGTTTATTCCCAACAGATGCAGCTGCTGATGGTCCTGAGACTTTTGCGGTTTTGAAATTGAAGGCTAAGCCTGGTGTAACTAGTACTACTTTGAGTTTTGACTTTAGTTTGGGAGATACTACTGATTCTAATATTGCTGATCCGGCAAGTAATGATGTTTTGGATTCTGTAGGTGGTGCGCTTTTGACTTTTCAGCCCGGTTTTTGTGGATCTGATAACACGCCACCGGTAGCTAGTAATCCAAATCCGGCACCTGGTTCGAAAGGAAATCCTTTGAATTCAAATGTAACTGTTAATGTTTCTGATAATTTATCTGGAGTTCAATTAAGTAGTATCGTTGTTTCAATTGATGGTGAAGAATATTCGAATGGTGATACAGGTTTTAGTTTTACAGGGACTCCGGCGAATTATGCAGTGACAATTAATCCAAGTAGTGATTTTACTAAAGATGTTCCTGTTTTTGTAGAAGTTGATGCTAGAGATGTAGCTGGTAATGTGATGAATACTTATAAATGGAATTTTAATCAGCCGATAATTGATAATGCTCCGCCGTATGTGACAAACCCTACACCTTCTCCTGGTTCAAAAGATAATCCTTTGGATTCCGATGTAACGGTACATGTAAAAGATGATTTATCTGGTGTTGATATTGATACTGTTGAGATTACTGTGGAGGGAGAAACTTATGATAAAGGTGACGATGAATTTTCCTGGACTGGAGAAATTAATGATTACTTTATAGTTATTGATCCTCGTGATGATTTTATTGAAGGGGAGTCGGTTGAAGTAGAAGTTGAAGCTGAGGATTTGAAAGGAAATCAAATGCAAACATATAGCTTTAGTTTCAATCATCCTTTGGTAGATAATGTTCCGCCTTATGTTGCTGCACCAAGTCCTAGTCCTGGGAGCAGAGCGGTTCCTTTGAATACTAATGTAGGTTTTGATATCAGGGATAATTTATCTGGCGTTGATTTATCTACACTTCAAGTGAGAATTAATGGTGATCTTTATGTGGAGTCAGATACTGAGATGACAATTTCTGGATCGAAACTAGACTACGAAGTATTGATTGATCCTGTTGGTAATTTTGATGAAGGTGAAGAGGTTTTGGTTGAAATTAATGCTGAGGATTTACGTGGAAATAGAATGAATACTTATAGATTTAGGTTTAATAGACCTGCAGTGTGTGGTGATGGAATTTTAGAAGAAGAATTTGGAGAAGAATGTGAGCTTCCTGGAACAAGTGGTTGTAGTGAAGAATGTATTTTACTTGCTTGTGAGATCCCAGTAGAAGAAGGAGAAACTCCAGTAAGAGTTTGTGGGAATAAGATTGTTGAACCAGGTGAGCAATGTGAACCTCCTGGTTTGGGACTTTGTAATAGTGAATGTTTATTAATTGTTGCTGAAACTGAAGAGCAAGCTAATCTTTTAGGAGGGTTTATTGGTGCAGAAAATGAAGATGCAGTGAGAAATTTTGGAATTGAAAGACCTGATGCTGAAGAAGATAGTGATGGAGATGGTTTGTCAGATAAAATGGAGGAGATCTATGGAACTAGTAGTGGTGCTATTGATACCGATGGAGATGGAATTTCAGATATAGAAGAACTTTTAGACTATGGAACTGATCCAAATGTTGCTGATGATTTTAATCAAAAATTTACAAGAATTACTAACTGGAAAGATGGAGATATTACAGGTAGTAAGATTCTTTTCGTTAAAGGTATCGGTCATGTAGATAAGGATGTTCGAGTTTTTGCAGAATCTGTAGAAACTAAAGAAATTTTCTTCCTTGGAGAAACTGTTGGTGGAGAAGATAGTAAATTTGCCCTGTTGTCTGAGACAGAATTAACTGATGGTGAATATTTATTGACTGCTGAAAGTTATGAAACAAATGGAGAGAAAATAGATGAATCTCAGCCTGTTCAGGTCACTATTGATTTAGCTAAATCAATTCCTTCTCCAAAGATTAATAGTATTGACGATATTCCAATTTTGAAAGATACCCAGGTGATTATTTTTAATAATCAACCTTTAGTATTTGGTGTTGCACCTGTTCCAGATAGTCAGGTGTTTGTAGTTTTTGAAAGTGCAATTTCTACTTCTACAATTATTTCTGATAGTTTATCAGGTTTCTTCTCGATCTTTGCTCCAAAACCTTTAGAGGTTGGTGTGCATCATGTTACTTCTTATGCTGTGACTCCAGATGGTTTGGTGAGTGACCCTGTTGTGATTGAGTTTGAAATTAAGGAAAGAGGTGTGCTTACTGGCGACGGATTTAATTGGGCAGTATTTACTGCGATTGTAGTTGCAATTGCTGTGATTTCTGCGGGTGGATACTATATGTATAGAAAAAAACAACAAATGAATGAAGTTAAGAAAAATAAAGAGATGTTTGGTGAATCAATTGTTGATAAAGGGGTTGAAAAGCAGAAATAATTAGTCGTAATAACGTTGAATTTTTTCTTGATAAAGAATTTTTTCTTGGGTGAGGCGGATCTTATCTATAAGGTCTGCTAATATTCCTATGAAGAAAATCATGATTCCTGTTGTATTTAGAAAAGCTCCTAAGAATCCAAAAATCTTATAAGGTGAAAAAGTATTGTATTTGAAAAAATGAATTAGTACGAAGATATCAAGTGTAAGTCCTATGAGAAAAAGAAGGATTCCGCATCCGCCGAAAAACTTTAGTGGGCGATAATCTTTTACTGTTCGGAGAATAATATTTGCTGATTTGAATGCGTAATTTAGTATGCTGTGAGCAACTCTAGATTTTCTGTCGTCGAAATATTTTACATTTACTGGAACTTCTATGATGTTGCAACCTTTGTAGGCTAAATCAAGTAGAGTTTCTTGTGTATAAGTGAATTTTCCGAAGAGGTTTAAGCGAAGCATTGCTTCTTTTCCATAGGCTCTAAACCCACAGCTGACATCATGGATTTTTTGATGAGTTACTAATGAAATTAGTCCAGCTATTCGATGATTTCCCCATTTCTTTATCCAGGGCATATTTTTGGGAGTGATTTGTGGATTGATAAATCTACTTCCAGTAACGAAATCTGCTTCTTTTTCAGTGATTGGTTTAATCAGTTTTGGTATTTCTTCAGGATCAAATTGGCAATCTGCATCTATCGTGACTAAAATGTCAGATTTTAATTCTAATGCTCTTTGTAATCCTGATTGGAAAGCGGTTCCAAGTCCTAAGTTTTTTTTATGATTAATGACGATTGCTCCATTCTTTTTTGCAATTTCTGCAGTTTTATCTGTGCTACCGTCATTTACAACAATGATTTGTTGTTTGGTGATTTTTGGAAATTTCTTTGGAATACTCTTAATTACTTTTTCGATAGTTTTCTCTTCATTAAGAGCTGGAATGAGAATAGATAAATTCATTTAGTGTCCGATGCCTTTATAAATAATTTTCTTTGAAATGAGATCTTCTTTATTTAAACAGTTTTTTCCATCAATGACAATTTGGATCTGATTTTCTTTGAATTTTTTTGCTGAAAGTTTTTTGAATTGAGTATGAGCTGTAGTTACTACTATGA
>CAYNUR010000071.1:0-2752 GCA_964400435.1 uncultured Candidatus Peribacteria bacterium | reverse complement strand
AATACGTTTCCATGTTTTTCTTGAAGTCCTTTGGATTTGCTTTATAGGCCAAACCTAGGAGTAGAATTTTACAATCTTTTTTCTTAAACTTTGATTCTTTGATTCTTTCTTCAAGAAGCTGAATTGTGTATTCAGGCATTGAATTATTTATTTGGCGAGCTTTTTTTAGAAAGCTGTGATTAAAGCCACTCTTTTTTGCTTTTTCGATCAAGTAATATGGATCTACTGGAATGCAATGTCCACCTACTCCACAACCTGGGAAATGTGGAATGAATGCGAAGGGTTTATTTGAGGCAGCTTGGATGACTTCTTTCAAATCAATTTTCATTAAGTCGAAAGATTTTGCGAGTTCATTTACATAGGCAATATTGATGTCTCTAAAAGTGTTTTCAATTACTTTTGTTGCTTCAGCACTTTTTAAACAAGATACTTCATTAATTTCTCCATCTAAAAAACTTCGGTAAAAATTGGCTACTTCTTTGTTTCCTTTTTGAGTAATTGAACCGATATTTCTTGGAATGTTTTTTATTGTCCATTCTAAATCTCCTGGATTAATTCTTTCTGGGCAATGTGATAATTCAAAATCTTTACCTCCTTTTAGCCCAGATTTTTCTAGAATTGGTAAGATTACTTCTTCACAAACACCTGGATTTACGGTGGATTCAATAATTATTTTTTGACCTTTTTCTAAATACTTCACGACCATTTTGGTTGCTGATTTAAGTGGCCTTAGATCTGGAAGTTTTGATTTTTTAACTGGCGTGGGTACACAAATAATGATGAATTCAGAGTCTTTAATGATTTCATCTTTTGTGCTGACTTTTAAAGAATTTTTTTTGATTAGATTATCAATGTATTCTTCTTTGATCGGATTTATTCCTTTTTGAATTTTTTGAATTTTGTCAGGATCAATATCGAATCCGAAAACTTGATATTTTTTTTCCTGAGCAATTGTTAAGGCAAGTGGCAATCCAACATAGCCTAGACCAACAATTGAAACTTTATTTTTTTCCATTTAAGTATTTAGACTTGCCTGGATTATATCATTAATTTTTGGAGCGACTTCAGCGGTTTTACTAACTCGATAGATTATCATGTTTTCAGTAACCTTTACTTGGTCTAGTGGAAGTGGTACATGACTTATTATGTAGTCATATTTTGCTAATAATTCTTTTCCTTTTTCGGATTCAAAATTCGGTGGGAAATTTTTCGCTTTCATGTCGTTGTAATAAATTGCATCGGTATTATTTTGTGAAAGTGTGATTAACCGCCAATAGGTAAAATCGATTGTTCCTTGTTTGTAGCTGTTAACTAAAAGGATATTGTATTCTTTTTCTTTGAAATAACTGAAAGTGCTGTCATTGTTGTTTGAACCAGTAAAGTCGAAATGCCAGTGATAAAGAAGTGATGAGTAAATTAATATTCCAATACTAAGAGTTGCAATGAAGATTTTTCTTTTTCCATTCAATAGTAAAGTGAAAAAGGCTAAACAAATTGGTAGGAAATAGAAGGCAATGAAATGGTTGTCCTTTGTCACATTTCCAACAGCTGTTTCTTTAGTTTTATAAAATAAGGATAGATCTAGATTTAGGGAGTGTTTAGTAGATTTGTAGCTTATGAAGAAAAGTGAAACAATACAGAGAACTGTAAGGATTGTGTTAAAAATATTAAGCTCAAACTTCTTTTTATTGAAAATGAATAGTAGGGCGAAGATGAAGATGTAGATGATAGACATGTTTAAATATCTTGTCAGTAAATCTAATTCACTTCCTTCAATTAAATAGCCAAACATGTGATTGGCACTAATTGAGAAGTTTAAGAAGATAAATGTTAAGAGGAAATATTTAATATTTTTTGTAGTTTTGTCTTTGAAAATAAATATTTGCGTGAAGAAAATGATCACAGGAATCATGAACGTTGTTACTAAAAGACTGTTTAATTGGTCTTTGATTGACTTAACAATTAGGAGGAAATTTTCAGGATTTTGTAGAGCTGAAAGTTTGCTTGCTACATAGTTTGTAATTCCGAGGACGTAAAAAGCTATGCCAATGAATATTAATGTAAGCGGTAGAAGAACGGTGAAAACGAATTTTTTCTTTTTACTTTGAATTGCTTCATTAACAGTCATTGCTAGAAGCATGATAAATCCAAAAGGTCTTGTAAGTGCTCCAATTACAGCAAAGACTGTTGCAAGAGCTTTGTTTCGAATTTTGTTTTTTTCGAAGGATTCGATATAGAAGTATAAGAACCAAATATTCGTTATAAAGAAGAAACTTTCTGTCATTAACATTTTTTCAAAAATGACAACTTGTGGAAGAAAAAGAGTTACGATCACAAGTAAATATCTAAGCCATTTTTCTTTGATGTAATGGCTTGCGATTTTGTAGAGTGGGAAAACGAGTGAAGTTACTAGGATTGCGTTTAAAGCTAAGACGGCATAATAACCAGTCATTCCTTTTGTGAAGAAGTATATTGGGGAAATAAATATTGAGAAGAATGGTTGAGGGTCATTTGCTGGTGCATTAACAATTTCTTTACAGGCAGCTATTTCAAAATTTTGAGCAAAATGTAAGGCTTTTTGCATAATGCAGGCTTCGTCTGAAAAGAAATAGGCTCCTTTTGCAAAATAGATTAGTCCAATTTTAATTAGCAATATTATTGCTGAAATTAGGATGAGGATGTTTTTTGTTTTCTTTGTCATTATTTGATTTTGTAAAGTTTTTGGTGGTAACTAGTTTCCTCAATTAATGGG
>CAYNUR010000070.1:0-6729 GCA_964400435.1 uncultured Candidatus Peribacteria bacterium | reverse complement strand
ACTAAAGGCTTCCCCGTCGGAATATTCAATTTAGGAATTTCTTCATCCGAAATACTATCAAGATGTTTAACCAAAGCTCTCAAACTATTTCCATGAGCCGCAATCAATATCTTTTTACCATCTCTAATATCAGGAACAATTCTATCTTCCCAAAACGGTAAAAATCGATTAATAGTATCTTTTAAGGATTCACAAAAAGGAATTTGATCTTTTTCCAAATGAGCATAACGAGGATCTGAACCAGCATACCTTTCATCATCTTCACTCAGTGCCGGAGGTGGAGTATCAAAACTTCTACGCCAAATATGAACTTGCTCTTCTCCAACTTCCTCAGCTTTCTCTTTTTTATTAAAGCCCTGAAGTGCACCATAATGACGCTCATTTAATCTCCAAGAATTCTCAATCGGCAACCACATTTTATCCATTTCCTCCAAAGCTAACCACAAAGTCTTAATCGCTCGCTTCAAAACCGATGTATAACATTTATCAAATTCATAACCATTCTCTTTCAACAATTTTCCAGCATTTTTAGCTTCCTCAATACCATTCTCAGACAGTTCGACATCTGTCCATCCAGTAAACTTATTTTCCATATTCCAAACACTTTCCCCATGCCGCAAAAGTACTAATTTGATCATTTTAAAGAATTAAATTTCAACTAAAAACAATTTACCTTAGCCAAATAAATAAACCAAGTTCGAAAAAAATCCCAAAATATGTTACTTATTAAACCTAATAAAAAAGCTAAAATGGAATTCTTCGAATTACTAAAAAAGCGCAGAGCTGCACACAATTTCATTCCAAACAAAGTGATTCCCAAAAAGGATCTAGAAAAAATGATCGAGCACACCTCGTTGACGCCTTCTGGTTACAATTCTCAACCTTGGGAATTTATAATCATCACAGAAAAGGAGAACATAAATAAAATGCACGAGTTAGGATTTGAACAAAATCACATAAAAAATGCAGCTGCAATAATTATGGTTTTAGGAGACACAAAAATAGGAAGGAATGTCGATACAATTCTCAAAGATTGGTTAAAATATGGATACTGCACTGAAGAAGAAATTCCAGCCTACAGAAACTCCATCGCTAAAAATAGAAAACAAAAAACCTTAGAAAAAATGGCTTTAAGAAATTCAATGCTAGCAGCAATGACTCTAATATATTCTGCCGAAAACATGGGCTACGCAACTTGCCCAATAATGGGTTTTTCGCAACATCAAGTTGAAGATTTTCTAAAAATCCCAGATGACAGAATAATTTCATTGATGATTGCAATTGGCTTCCCAGATACAGAAAATGAAAAGCCAAGACTACCAAGAAAAAGTGCAGATGAAATGATTCATTGGGAGAAATTTAAAGAATAAAAAGGCTCAGAATTAAAAACACTCTAATTAGTTAACCAAAACTTAACCACTAATAGTTAAGCTTAAAAAAATAATCTCCACCAATGAAAAAATTTCTCGTTCTCCTATTAAGTATTTCAATTTTATCAATAACTGGACTAGCATATTCTGCCTCTACTTTCACAAAAACTTCTGTCCAAAATCTCTTTTCTGAAATCGAGATAGGAAAAACTTATCAAGAAATTCTAGAAACTGGCATTCAATCAAAAATCTCACCTGATTACGAATTCCCTACATCTTTCCAATACCTAAATGGCTGCTACGCTTTCGCAATAAACCACATTCTAATTTATAAGTATGGATCAGGACTAGATTTACTAGCAGTTGAGAAAGAGATAGAAAAACCAAGAGTAATTCTTTGGAAAAAAGAATATGTTGAACGGTTTTTAACAACTTATAACATTGATATTAAAACTGATAAATCAGCAGAAAACCTCTTCAAACATCTTTCAGAAGGTGAGCCAATCGCCATATCATACCGCTATCCCCTTTCAGAAGATCCAGATGATTACGTTGTCCACAAAGTTGCAGCATACTCCTTTGATGAAAATGGGATTTGGATATCAGAAACCCTCAGCAGACAAAACAAATTATTGGAATATTCAAAGATTTTCGACAATTCTGGAAAAAAGACAATCTATCCTTTCACAACAGTTGAATGGGATGGAACTACGGAGGCAAAGGAATTCTAGCCACTTGAGTAAATTGCAAAAATATTGTATAATTATATGAAATTTTAATTATACATATGCCAAGATCCTTAGTCCTCGGAAACGGAAATATGCTAGTAAATATAGATAACAATGGAATCGTTAGAGATTTCTATTATCCATATGTCGGACTAGAAGAACACACACGTGGACATCATCACCATGTCGGAGTTTTCGAAGAGGAAACTGGCGAATTCTCTTGGTTCCACCACGATGATTGGCAAGCCTATCCTGACTATTTAGAAGAAACTTTAGTTACAAATACTATTCTAAAATCCGAAAAACTCGGATTAGAAATCACCTTCAATGACTTCGTAACTGTAAGAAACAACATTTTCTGTAGAAATATCACAGTAAAAAATCTCCGTGAGGAAGAAAGAAATCTTCGATTCTTCTTTCAATACGATTTCCACATGTATGGAAACAAAAGTAACGATACAGTTTATTTTGAACCCGGTTCAAACTCACTTGTTTATTACAACTTAAACCGATATTTCCTAGTAAATGCTAGTAAGAAAAATGGAATTATTGATCAATTCACAACTGGAAAAATTCATTATCAAGGACTTGAAGGAACGTGGAAAGATGCTGAAGATGGTAAACTAGAAAGTCATCCCATTACTCAAGGTTCTGTAGATGCAACTTTTGGAATTCACCTTCATTTCGAACCAAAAGCGGAAGAAAAAATTCACACTTGGGTTTGTATAGGAAAAAACGCAGATGAGGTTCATGCTCTTAATCTTAAAGTAAAAAAGCAAGGTATTGAGAAGATGATGAAAGATACAAAAAATTTCTGGCAAAAATGGGTTAACAAATTAGATTACAACTTCGACGACATGCCAGAAAAATATGTAAAACTTTTCAAGAGAAGTCTCCTAACAATTAGAACTCAAATTGATAACAATGGTGCAATTACAGCAGCAAATGACACAGATATCAGACAATTTAACAAAGATGATTATAGCTATATGTGGCCAAGAGATGGCGCACTTGTTGCTTATGCCTTAGATAATGTCGCTTACACAGAAGTAACAGATCCTTTCTATAAATTTTGTGCAAGAGTACTCTCGAAAGATGGTTTTTTAATGCATAAATACAACTCCGATGGATCCGTTGGTTCATCTTGGCACCCATATATTTATCAGGATTGCCCACAAGCTCCATTACAAGAAGATGAAACAGCTCTTCCAATCCGATCAATGTGGAATCATTATCAACACACACCAAATATCGAACTTCTTCACAAACTTTACAATAAATTTGTAATTCCAGCAGCAGATTTCATGGTTAAATATCGTGATCCTGAAACAAATTTACCAAGACCAAGTTACGATCTATGGGAAGAACAAAAAGGAATCTTCACTTGGACAATTTCTTCTGTCTATGCAGGATTAAGAGATGCTGCAAAAATTTGTGATGCACTCGGAAGTTTTAACCACAGTGACAAATATCAAAAAGCAGCAGATGAAGTAAAAGAAGCAGCAATTAAATATTTATTCGACGAAGGAACCCAACGATTCGTAAAAAAAATAACTTATTCAAATCACGATATCATTAAAGACACAACTGTCGACGCCAGTATTTCAGGAATCTTCCTATTCAACATGCTCGATCCAAATGATCCCAAAGTAGTATCAACAATGGAACAATTCCCAAAACATCTAGAAGTCCCTACTGACGTTGGAGGATTTGCTAGATATCCTGGAGATCACTATCAAAGAACAAAAGATTACCCAGAAAACATACCAGGAAATCCTTGGATAATTACAACACTTTGGTATGCACAATGGTGTTTGAGAGCAGCAAAAGGTTGTGACGACCCAAAATACGGAAAAGGAATTGAGTACATAGAATGGGCAACCAACCAAGCAACTAAATCACAAATTCTACCTGAACAACTTGATCCGTTTACTGGAAAACATCTTTCAGTTTCACCTTTAACTTGGAGTCATGCAACATATATAGAATCAATTAATTTACTACATCAAAGACTTCAAGATTTTGGTGTTTGTAAAAATTATTTTATTCCACCAATAGTTCATACTTAAAATATCTATTTAAAAAAACAAAAATGGAAAATCAAAAAAATTCATCAAACATAGTTGCAATCGTAATCGGTTTATTAGTTGGTATTGCAATTGGATATGGAGCAAGTTTTATAACTGCAGACTTAGGTCAGGGTAATATTGGTGTTAAAACTCCAACTACAACCGAAAAAAAGGAAACTAAAGATGCTTCAACAACGGGTTCAGAATCACTAGCTGGTTCAGCATGTACACTAAACAATTGCGACATCATGAATAAACTAGACCAAATGAACACTAGATTATTCACAATTGAACAGCATGTTAAAACAATTGAACTTCCAAGCCTTTCTGAATGTCAAAATGACCCAAATCCTTCGGCCTACTGTCTAGACCAATTAGAAAGAGAAGCAGAAATACAGGAAGAAATATCATCAGCACAAGCTGCAGCAGAAATTGAAGATGCAGAACAAGAATTCAATGACACTGTTAGTGATGTTGCCGTTTGTATTGAACTAGCAAAAACAAATCCAAATGAAACTAGAACAGATGAAGTTCTTACAATCGATTGTATCAACCAAGAATTCAATCTAGATCTTTCAGTAAGTGATTCATGTGTAGATCAAATTCTTAGTGAAACAATGAATATCGCTACAATTGTAAATTATTGTTCAGAATAAAAATTTTTTTAAAGCTGCGAGAGTTTTCTTTCGCAGCTTTTTTAATTTCCAAATAATTTAGAATACTAACAATTCAGGACCAAAAATCAGAATTGCTCCAAGAATTAACATCAATAAACCACCTATCAAATTACACCATTTTGAATATTTCTGAGTCATCCCAATCTTTTCGATTCCATAAAGAGCAATTCCAAAGACAAGAAAATCGTCGATCATATAAAAGAGAATATAAAGAAGCATATAAAATTGCTGCTTCCAAAAACTCAAAACATTCAAATCTAAAATCTTAGTAAAAGTTTGTGGAATCCCAATTGAACAAGCAAATTCTATAATATTAACAGAAAGTGCTAATCCCAAAATTGCCAAAACTGTCAAAAAGGTCATTTCTGCTTCAACAATTTTACTAATTTTTTTCTTTGTCTTAGATCTCTGTTTTAAGTTTGTAACCTTACAAGTTCCATCTGAAGTCTTCCATTCATACAAGAAAAATATTCCCCCACCAATCGCCACAATTCCAACAATCGGAGTAATAATATTATCCAAGCCAACAAAATCCCAAACAGTAAGCCAAACATTCAAAATCAGATAATACATTACAGTTTCAGCCAAAATAAAAAGCCCAGCAATTTGCCACATCTTCTTTTTATCTCCGACTTGAACAAGCACTAATAAAAATGTCACCAAAACCCACATTGCACAGGGATTGAAGCCATCAATAAAACCAAGAATTACTGACATTGTAGGTAAAGAATATTGCTTCACATCTACACTTCCCACAAACGGAATCTTCACATAAAATGGTTCTTCGTCGAATTCTACTACACAACCTTCAGAATCTTCTTCGCAACCAGAACCAGTATTTTCAACTTTTCCAGATCCACCTAAAGCAATAAATTCTGAAAAACTCACATTTTCCTCAAAACTACCGGAATCTAACAAATCCTCAATATACAAACCAGTAGTTTCACCTGAATCAAAACCATTAATTATATTATCCCCAATTAAAACTATCGGTGTAGATTTCGTTAAACCTTCCAGTTCAACAAATTCTTCCCAAAGCTGATAATTTTCTTCTTCAGCCAAATCATAATAATTCACAAAAAAATCATCTCTCTCATCTGATAATTCCCCCAAATATTCACGCAAATCCTGACAATGCTGACACTCTTCTCGCTCAAAAACCTCAATCAAAATTTGATTTTCAATAACTTCATCTTCCGCAAAAGCCACAAAAGTACTGGAAGTAAAACTAATCCCCCACAAAACAATTAAAAACTTAGTTACAAAATTTTTCATATAATTAATTAAAAAACACCCCTTAATTATTTAAACAATCTAAAAGCAAAAAAGGTGTCAAAAATATTTTCAAGAAATTAGATAATTCTCTATAATTAAGAATTGCAAAAAGTGCTATAATGCAAAGCCTGCCTGCCGGTAGGGAGGGAGCGCACGAGGAGTCGATTGAGCTGCACATTTAGTGCAGCGATTGAGCGACGAGAAGCTGACGCCAAAATTATACTACAGCCCAAAATTCTTATTAAACCTGCGAATTCCAGAAAGTAGTATAGTGCAAGGAGATAAGGAGGAGGGATTGAGCCGCACTAAAAGTGCGGTGATTGACCGACGACGAAGTTCGACGCGGCAATATGCTGCTTTCTGGAATTCGCCCCCAAATTTACAGCTTGGCTGTAAATTTTACTTATCTTTCAGATAATTAATAATATCATCCGACTCATACATCATCGCCCCAGTATCAGTATCAACCAAAAAAGGAACCTGTTCCTTACCTCCTAATTGAGTCAAGATTTTTCTAGAAGGAGAACCATTTTTACTAACTAAAGAAACGTAACTAATATTTTCATCAGACATAAATTGTCTAACTTTTAAACAATAAGGACATTCTTCC
>CAYNUR010000069.1:0-6827 GCA_964400435.1 uncultured Candidatus Peribacteria bacterium | reverse complement strand
ACTATGTTGTCTGTTTGGTGTTCACAAATAGAAAAAGTGTTGTATTTGTTATAAGAGCTCCTATAATGATTTTGGGTTTTTTATATATTGGTTAAACATTTAAATTATGAAGCTCTCTTGCTCTCAAAGAGATCTGGATTATGCTCTGAATATTGTGAATAAAGCTATTAATCCGAACAATACTTTACCGGTTTTGAATAATATTTTTATTAAAGCTGAAGAAAAGAAATTACATTTTTCTGCTACGAATTTAGAAATTGCTATTAGTTGTTCTATAGATGCTGAAGTTAAGAAAGAAGGTGCTATTACTGTTCCAGCAAAACTTATTACTAGTTATGTTGCTTTATTAACTGATGAAAAAGTTGAATTAGAAGTAACAGAAGGAGTGAGTTTAAAAATTAAGTCATCTTCGTCTGAAACAAAGATGAAGTGTATAAGTGCAGATGAATTTCCACTTATTCCTAAAATTGAAAAAAGCCAGAGTTTTAGTGTGAAAATCGATGATTTTTATGTTTCTATAAATGAAACTGTGTTTGCTGCATCAGTGAATACTTCTAGACCAGTATTGTCTGGGGTTTACTTATCTGTTGATTCTTCACAGTTAAAAATGGTTGCAACGGATAGTTATAGATTAGCTGAAAAGAAGTTGAAAATTGAAAATGGTCCGAAAGAAGCTTTGAACTGTATTGTTCCTGGTAAAACTATGATGGAATTGGCTAAAATTATTAGTAAATCTGCTGATAAAGAAGTAAAAATTGACGTTTCGAGTAATCAAATTTTATTTAAACTTGGTGGAGTTGAGTTGATTTCTCGATTAATCGAAGGAAAATTTCCTGATTATGAGAAAATTATTCCTAAGGAAGAAAAAACAAATTTTGAAGTTTCTGTAGAAGATTTTTCTTTAGTTTTAAAGAGAGTTAGTCTTTTTGCACGAGAAAATAATAATAGTATTTATTTAGATGCGAATAAGGATGGAAAATTAACTATTGCATCTGAAGAGACTAAAGTTGGTGAAGAAAAAGCTGAGCTTTTGATAAAAATGAACGGTGAAAACAACAATATTTCTCTAAATGGTCAGTATTTATTGGATGTTCTAAGTTATGTGAATGATGATAAGATTTTGGTGACAATGAATGACAAGGTTTCACCAGCGGTTGTTAGACCAATTAAAGAGTCGGATGAATATATTTATATAATTATGCCATTGAAAGTTTAAACTTTTTCTGTTTATACTTTCGGCGCAATTCTTTTGAATATCAAACAAATTGATTAATATTTAATAATCAGAATGCAAAATTTGATCTCCTTTTTTTCTAATGAGGAGCTAAAAGAAGCGACCCAAGTTTTTGGTACAGCAAAAAATGTTACTTATTCTGGAATAGGTAATAGTTCTTCGAAGGCGCTTTTAGTAAGCAATATTTTGAGAGAAAAAAAGAATGGTTGCGAAAATTTATTATGGGTAGTTGGGAGTGAAAGAGAGGTCAACTCAGTTAAGAGGTCTATGCAGATGTGGAGTGATCGTCCAGTTTTTTCTTATAAAAAAAGAAAAGATGAAGAACGGATAGCATTTTCAAGTACTTCAGAATTTAAGAGAGTTAAAAGAGTGGAGATGGTTGAGTTTATGATGAGAATTTTCACTAATAGAGATGCTGTAATGGTTATTGATTTCGAGTCTTTACTTCAAAACTTTCCAGATTTAAAGGAAATTCGTGACAATAAATATTCGATTAGAAGAGGTGAAGATTTAAATGTTGTTAACTTTATTGAAAAGTTGGTTGGAATGGGATATGAGGTTACGGATCATGAAACTTTGAATAAAGGTGAATACTATCGAGTGGGGGAAAGTATTTTTATTTACCCAATTAATAGTGAACATATTTATAGAATTGAAACTGGATTTGATAGTGTGGAAAAGATTAATGAGGTTGATAAGGAGGACTATTCTAAAAATCTCATAGATCTTCAATCAATGGATATTTATCCAATTGAATATACTTATGAAAGTAGTGATATTGTTGAAGTTTTTGGGAAAAATGGAGTAATTCTTGATGATGAAGTTGATGTTGTTGATGAGTATTATAATGTCTGGAATGCGTTTATGGAAGAAGCTTCGAATTCATGCTCAACTATATCTTTTACTTCTTTTAATGATGATGTTTTAAATCATAAACATTTACATTTTTTATCTGTTTTGAAATATAGAAATGGTTATGATTTTGCAAATGACTTAAGAGATAAAATTAGTAATGGTTGGAAAATCTTTCTATATACAAAGTTTTTCAATGATGTCAGAGGTCTTTTGAGAGATCAAAAAGTTCCGTTTAAGGAAGGAGTTGATAAAGAAAAGTTTAAGGCATCTTCTGTGTTTTTAGTTAATGTGGAAAAAGATGATGTTTTTCCACAAGCTTTCCAGAATCCAACTCAGAGAATACTTCTATTAACTGATACTGAAATTTCTTTTATTCGTGGAGAAGAGAAGAAAAGATTGAGTGAGAAAAATGTTTTTGATGATTTTTTAGTTAGCTTAAAAGATGGTGATTTTGTTGTTCATGCTGATCACGGTATTGCTAAATTTTTAGGTTTAGAACAGAAATCTGTTGATGGAGTGACTAAGGAGTACTTGAAATTAGGATATGCAGAAAATGATAAACTTTTTGTTCCAATTGATCAGGCTGGAAAAGTAAATAAATATGTTGGTTCTGAAGAGTTAATGCCAAAATTAACTCGTTTAGGAAGTGCAGAATGGAATACAATTACGAGTAAAGTAAGAAAGGAAACTCAAAAAATTGCGAAAGAGTTATTAAAACTTTATGCAGAAAGAAAAGCTTCTCAGGGCTTTAAATATAAAAATGATAAATCTGTACAAGAGAAATTTGAAGCATCTTTTCCATATGATGAAACACCTGGTCAAATAAAGGCTATTAATGATGTTAAAGCTGATATGGAAAGTGATAAACCTATGGATCGTCTAATTTGTGGTGATGTAGGTTTTGGTAAAACAGAAGTTGCTATGCGAGCTGCGTTTAAAGCTGTTCAAAGTGGTAAACAAGTTGCAGTGATTTCTCCAATTACAATTTTGACAGACCAGCATTTTAAATCCTTCAATAAAAGGATGTCTCCTTTTAATGTCCGTGTAGATGTTTTGAGTAGATTTAAAAGTGCAAAAGAGCAAAGAAATACTATTGAAAAATTAAAAAAAGGTGAAGTTGATGTAATTATTGGAACTCACAGACTTTTACAAAGTGATATTGATTTTAAAAACTTGGGATTGATTGTTATTGATGAAGAACAGAGATTTGGTGTGAAACAAAAGGAGAAGTTGAAAAAATTGAGAAAGGAGGTAGATATTTTAACTTTGACGGCAACACCGATTCCACGAACTTTGAACATTTGTTTGAATAAACTTCGTGATATTACGACAATTACTACTCCACCATTTGGTCGTTTACCCGTTATTACAGAGGTTCGTAAGTATTCGACTAGTCTAGTTCGTGAAGTGATTATGCGTGAAATGGAAAGAGGTGGGCAGGTTTATTTCTTACATAATAGAGTACAAACGATTGATAGTTTTGCGGAGAAACTTGGGTCACTTGTTCCTGAGGCTAAATTTATTGTTGCTCATGGGAAACTTGGTTCTGGTGATCTAGAGGAAAGGATTATGGATTTTAAAGATGGGAAGTTTGATGTTTTAGTTAGTTCAACAATTATTGAAAATGGAATTGATTTGGCAAATGCTAATACTTTGATTGTAAATAATGCTGAGAGGTTTGGATTGGCACAGCTTTATCAATTAAGAGGTCGTGTGGGGCGTGGAAAGAAGCAGGCTTACGCTTATTTCTTGTATCATGGACAAAGACTCAAGTTGGATGCTAAGAAACGTTTAAGAGCGATTGTGGAAGCTTCAGAACTTGGTAGTGGATTTCAGATTGCAATGAAGGATTTAGAGATTAGAGGAGCTGGGGATATTCTTGGTGCAAATCAACATGGAGTTATAAATGTTGTTGGAGTGGCTCATTTTATGAGAATGTTAAATCGTGCTGTTGAAGACTTGAAGGCTGGACGTGTTATGGACGGGGATGAAGAAATTGCTGAAGTTTCTATTGAATTACCGATACCTGCGTTTATTCCTGATAGTTATATTGTGAGTTCTAATGAAAAAATTAATGCATATCAAAGGCTTTCTTCTGCAGATAAAATAGATTATCTAGAAGAAGTTAAAGATGATTTAGTTTCTGATTATGGAAAAATGCCTAGAGAAGTTAATAATTTGTTTAGAATTATTGAATTAAAAATTCTCGCTAAAGAGGCTGGTTTAGTAGCTGTTCGTTCAGATATAAAACCTATGAGTAAAGAAAAAGAAATTGTTCTACAAATGACTGGAAAGGTAAAACCTGCAAACATTGTGAATTTATTGGAATACAATAATAAATGGCAAATTATTGGGACAAAATTGAAGATTGATCAGAAAGAACTTGGTGAAAATTGGTTTGATGGAATTAAAGAATCAGTGAAAAAACTTTCTAAAGAAGCTAAGCACGGAGTAAGAAAGAAAAAGAAATAGAGTTCGTAATGTTTACAAAGAATTATCTTATTGTTATAATAAGGTGCTTCTTTGAAGCTCTTTGAAAAATGGGGATGTATTGGTATTTGACAGAATGACTCAAGGCTCACCAATTGCAATCTGGGGATCGCGCTGTCTCCCCACATATCCGTCCAGCGTACATATAACTGCTAAAAATTCATTAGTAGCAAAATTCTTAGGTGCTCAAGCTACTGGTCAAGAAAACGGAGCTCGCGCTTTGGCTTTCCAACCTGTTGCTGCCTAAGTTAATCGTCTGACTATTGTTCGGACGTCGTTTAGACTGCTGATATCTACTACGCTTTCTAAATGTAATTTAGTAGGTTAAGGAAGTTGGATTTTCTCGACCAATGACACGAAAATTAAGAGAATAAGCAGTCTTGCTTTTGTTTTACTTCTATAAGGCTGACGAAAACTACCAAGTAAAACTATGATTGTAGACGTTGGAGGTCTTCATTTTGGACGGGAGTTCGACTCTCCCCATCTCCACCAAAAATAACAGAATTGCGGCATATTTCACCTCACTCTGCGAATATTTTTCAGACACGACCCTTAAGGTCGCTTACTGAAAAATATTCTTGGTTCGGCGAAATATACCGCAATTCTGTTATTTTTAAGTTCTAGTAAAATATTTTCACCTCGCGTTCGAACACGCACTTTAGTGCGCTTATCTAACCAAAAATCTTGTCTCGGCGAAATCTACAGCAATTCTGTTTATTTTATATTCTAGGTAATCTGGTGTGATTGTTTTTTAAGAGATGATAAATTTATTTATTTACTGGAAAGTTTCAATATAGACCTTTTTAATCTTATTTTAATTTGTTTTTTTCTATTACTTTTTGTTAACTTTTTATTGTTATCTTGTTCCCCCCTTTACTTTGAAAGAAATTTGCGAAAAAGAGGTTGTTGGATGTTTTGTCGGTGATGTTGATGAATCTAATGATTTTGAAGGGATGGAGGTTTGTGCTGATATTCAAGGAGAGTGTAGATGTCTTTATTCTACTATTAAAAACCAACTTGAAGTTGCTCGTGCTGTTGCGGAAATACCTTTAGATCAGATTACTATTCTTCCGGAAGAAAAACTTTTTGGCTAAGTAGTTGAATAATACTTTGCATTTCAATCATTATTTTTGATACTTCTAGGAATTCTGTTAAATCTCTTAGTACTTTTTCCGCCCATTCTTCACTATTTGTTTTTTGAATTTCAGGGTAATTTATTTTGAAATCATAAACCATTGCTCTTTGTGCATAGAAACCTGTATAGCAGTAACCCAAGGATGTTTGTGCAGTAATGTTAGATAAATTAATAACTATTTCTTCATAGGATTCTGCTGATCTAATTTTATCTAAAAAATCTTCTTTATTTTTTTGCACTTCATCATCACTGAATTTTGCGAATGGTTTAAAAACGTTTCTGAGGTTTGAGTAATAATCATCTATCTCTTCGGATATTAACTTTATTGCTTCTTCCTTTGATGTACATTCTCTGATTAATCTTTTTGTTATTTTAAAGAGTCTTTTAAATATTTCTTTAAAAGCATAACCTTCACAACCTTCTGGTTCCAGTCCTTTTGATTTTAAATGTTGTGAAATTAGACTGTGGATAATATTTTTTCCGAATGTTTCTTTTGCAGATAGGTACAAATTATAGATTTCCATGCTTTGGAAATCTGAATTATTTGAGCCTTTACCTGCGGCTAGTATAATATCTTGAACCATTTTTTCTCCTTCTATAGAGATTCTTGATTCATCAAAAAAATAATCAACTAGATCTTTATCAAAAGGTAGTGTTGATAATTGGTGAATAATATTCGTATAAAAACTCATTATACTTCTTAAGTATTTTCTATAAAAAGATACTATTTCAGATTGTCCAACTGTTGCATCTTGTAAGCTACTAATTTTTTCTGGATGTTTGAAACTGAGATCTACCGTATTTAGTTCTGTTTTTAGACCGGAAATAAGCTCATCTAATTTTATTAAATTTTGAGTAACTTTTTCTAATGTTTCTGGGGCTTGAAAAATATTCAAAGAAACCAATCTCTGTCTTATGGCAATTTCAGAGTTTATTTTTTCTATGACTTCGTTTTCAGGTGAAGGAACTTTTATACCCGATGCTTTTAATTTATTTAATTCTTCTAACCTTTTTTCTGATTCTATGTTTTTTTGGTGAATAATATAGCTTCTTAAATTAATCTTTTTTTAATATTTTGTCAACCCATGTTTATATATTAAATTATTCTAACTG
>CAYNUR010000068.1:0-6999 GCA_964400435.1 uncultured Candidatus Peribacteria bacterium | reverse complement strand
GGATTGTCCGCCATAATCTAAAAAATTAGAAAATTAAAATAAATCAGGAAGAATTTAGCATAAAAAATCCCTTTAGTAAATCTTCTTACGCTCGAAAGCTAAGCAAATTATTTAAAAAAACAAGTTGCTATTTTTAATGACTAAATGAAAATTACTCAACAGGCACAGGTTCTTCATTCTCATCCACCCCATCTTCATCTTCAGCAAAAAAATTATCTAACACGGGCTCTTCTTCACCCGCATCACCTTCAGATTCTGATTTAGACACTTCAACATCATCCAAGCTTCCATCTTCATCCCTTTCAGCATCATCTTCAATAATCTGATTAAAATCATCTTCAGCCATGATAATACTTTTGAGCTCTTCAAGGGTATATTCACTTTTTAATACAAATGGCCTAGCATCAATCTCCAAAAACAAATTCTTAACTCCGTTCTCAGCTCCAGCATCATAATCAAAGGTAACAACAACGTTTGGATATCCATCAAGAATCACCTCATTTATTCTATAAACTGCATCAACATCGTCAACAATCTTTACATCATCAATTGTAACGACAAAACCAACTTCAGAAACTTGATTCGCAATGTAATTTCTTGCGCTTCTCTGCGCATGAGACTCTTCAGCAACACTTAAATCTTCATCACTTAACTCCTCATCAACAACTTCTTCAAAATCTGAAAAATTATTCCTTAAAACAAGAGCAAGATTACTTAACTTTATTGACGAATCAGACACTAAATCTCCTGAAGAGCTTAACTCTTTCAAGGAATCATACGATCTATCATATACAGCTTCAAAAGGATAAACTGCTCGCCCTTTCACTTCAATATACCTTTGACTAACATTTCCAATTTCACCAATCTCAATCTCAGTAATATCTGAAAATGACAAGAAATAATCCTCAAGTTCTTCGACTAACTCTTCAACACTCTGATCATTTTCTACATCCTCACCTAAAATATCACTCTGAACATCAAAAATACTCCCAATACTTTCCACTTCAGAAAGATAATACTCATAACGTTCTTCATGATCACCACCATAAACATTAGAAAAATATTCAGGACTATTTAAATATCCCCAAAAATCACCAATATCTTCTAGCTGACTCTCAAATAATTTCACTACAGCCAAAGTATCACCATCTTCTGGCATCAATTCATCTATTTCTTCAATAAGCCTAGAAATAATCTCTTTTGAATCATCTACAGAAACTTTTCCATCAAAAAAGAATCTCCTTAACCTTTTTAAATAGTTAATTTTATTAGCAACCAAATCCTGAGACAACTCTTCTTTTAACTGACCTTCTGCCAAAGAATTTAACATTTCAGACTCTAAAACTGATTTAATAGCAAAGTATTCATCCTTATAAAAAGTCGAATACCTCAAAAATAAGTTATCAAACAACTGGTTTTGATAAACAATAAATTGATCAAAATTTTGGATCAAGTCACGTTGCTCCAAAACAACATCAAGCTTACTGTAATATCTTTCCAAGGATTCTTGTGCAACAATCTTATTCAACGATAACCCCTCATACACTGATTGCCAATAATAATCCAAAAGCACATCTTTTTCATCTGTTTCATCAAATCTCACATTGAGTAAAGCCAAGTAAATTTCAAAAACAGGATCATTAGGACTAAAAACTCTTAATTTAAAAACAAAATCATTAAACTTCTCAACAAATTCAGGCCCACTTTTCACCTCAATATCTAAAACCGCTAAACTAGAAATAAACTCAGTTAACAAATCAGTACTCAAATCCGATTGACCTTGATGAGAATAGTAAATCGAATCATTTAAATATCCAAATATACGATCAAAAAGAATTTTTTCTTTCTCACTCGGGACTAAGGTGAAATTTTCTTTTAACCAAAAAGTTAACTGCCCACTTCTTGAATCATCAATTTCTATCCCCCGCTGGATTAATTCTGAAATAAATTCTTGACTATATGCCTCTACAGATTTGGTATCTTTAAATAAATTATCCTTAACCCAAACCTCTTCACGCAACACAGAACTGATAGCAGAAAACTTAAACTCCTTAATCAATTTCGAATAAAGCAAAAACTCAAGCCTTTCATCAAGTTTCGAAAGCGGAATTTCAACCTGACTATCACGCGGAACTAACATTTTGTTCAAAAATATTGAACTATATCTACCTTGAACTTCTTCAATTTCAACTCCCTCTGGCAAGAACCCTAAATATACATCACCATTGTAAACCGACAAGTTAATTCGCTCACCATCAAAACTCAAATTAAACTGCGCTGAATTAGGCATAAAAACAACTTGATCAACAATTATGTTCACTACTGAATCAGAATAAGCAAAATTCCCCCACAAGTTACCACCTTGAAGAGAAAGTAAATACTCATCTGAACTACTATCTTGATCAACAACTAACAATTCCGGCTCCCCTCCAGTCCATTCAGCATTTAATCTCAACACCCCTCTACTCCCAACTTCAACATCTTCACCTAAACTAATACTAATATCTTGATCAAATTCAGACTCAAAATTGACCGAAAAACCCATTTCAAAAAAATAGGTTAAAACTACAGCTGAAACAGCAAACAAAAAAAACACTACAGCCTTTATTTTATTTGCAAGCAATGAAGTTTTTACAACTTCCTCTTCAAAACTCTTTTGATTTTCTTCAATTTTCATATTTGACCTTTAATCTAACAATTATAGCATATAAAAAGGAAAAACTGAAGAGCTTTAAAGCCGAAAAATCATTAAAAAGAATCAAAATTTCCAAAAAAAAACTTTTTCAAATACAATGATAAAAATCTAAAAAAACATATGAAAAAACTTCTAGCAACAACCATTACAATCTTTAGTCTTACTATTACAAGCAATCCAACTATTGCCTTTTATTCAGACGTAAAAGAAAACCACCAATATTACCAAGAAATAAAGTTTCTATATGAACAAAATCTTTTACCAAAAACACAAAACAACCTTTTTAAACCAAATGACCACCTTACGAAAGCAAACTTATACAAACTATTATTAACTTTCGGAAAAGTAGAAATAAATGAACAAACAAACCTCCCCTTCAAAGACACAACCAATAACTCAGAATACGCTCCCTACCTTCAAACAGCATTAGATTTAGGATTAATAAGAGCACAAAGTCTAGCCCCAAACTTCTATCCAGAAAAACAAGTTGCTAAACATAATGCTCTATCAAAAATGTTCCAAGCTCTTGGAGTAGGAACAAATTACTTTTTTGACAAGAATTCATACCCATTTTTTGATCTGGATAAAAACTCAGAAATTGCACCAGTTGCTCAAACCGCATACAACCTAGGAATAATCGAAAAAACAGACCCAAAAAGATTCTGGATGGCCAAAAGAATCACAAATGCAGAAGCAGCACTCTATCTCTTTCAAATCACACAAAATAGCAAAAGCATCAACACAAACCTCCAAGCAACAATCGTACCCAAATCACCTAATTTAAGCCCGCTAGACTCTGACATAACCGAACAACAAGAGTTTCAGACACTAGTTAACGTCTGGGACATTCTAAACAGCAGCTACTATTACCAAGAAGAAATTGAAGAATCAGACCTTCTTTACGGTGCAATAATTGGTATGGTTCAAAGAGCAAATGATGACTACACTACATTTCAAGAGCCATTTGATGCCGAAAATTTTATTAACCAACTAAATAATGAATTTATTGGTGTGGGAATATCGCTAGAACAAATTAATGAAGAGATAGTCATAATTAGCCCCCTCAAAGACTCTCCTGCTGAAAAAGCTGGGCTCAAAACAAATGACATAATCATCAAAGTCAATAACGAAGACATAAGAGGAAAAGGAATGGATTACACAATAAGCAAAATCAAAGGACCAATAAACACCGAAGTAAAACTCACAATATTAAGAGAAAACAACGAAATTGAATTCACCATCAAACGAGATCTCATAGAAATCAAAAGCGTTGAATATACAACAATAAACAAGTCGAACAAAAAAATTGCCCATATAGAATTGAAAAACTTTGGCGGCAACTCAAGAATCGACTTTTATGATGCAGGTGAAAAAGCTGTAAGCGAACAAGTAGATGGAATAATCCTAGACTTAAGAAACAACCCTGGAGGATACCTAGACTATGCAGTAGGAATGCTAAGCATGTTCACAGAAAAACAAGAAACTGCTACTAAAGTTAAAAACAGTTTCGGAACAAAAACCGAATACAAGACAAATGGGAACGGACTTCTTAAAGATTTACCCACAGTCGTATTAATTAACGGCGGATCAGCATCAGCATCTGAAATACTTGCAGGAGGCCTTCAAGACTGGGAGTTAGCCACAATAATAGGAACTCAATCATTCGGAAAAGGTAGCGTACAAGACGTAGTACAATACATAGATGGATCAATATTCAAATACACAATTTCAAACTGGGAAACTCCAAACGGAAGGAACATCAATGAAATAGGAATAGAACCAGACATCTATTTTGAAGATAATCCAGACACTGAAATTGACGAACAGATCGAAAAAGCACTTTCTGAATTTTAAACCTCAGACTGCTTTTTTAATATTTCTTGCGGATTTGTAGTTACAATCTTATCCTCTGTATATGAAGCAATTATCTGAATAGCTACGTGCTTTAAACCTGCAAAAAACAACCCCTGACCAACACCACTATTCAAAAGAACATACTTCTCCCCTTCTGTAAGATTGAAAACATTTCCCAAAATATCTACAGCAGAAGGAGCCTGTTTTAACAATAGCTGCATTGAAGAGTTAGTAATAATTGGCTTACCAAAATCACTTTTAATAAAATCTTCCACATCTTGAGTAATTGTAGTTACCCCCAAGAAATACTTTCTAGCTCGCTTAACTAAACCGAACAAAAATTTTGCACTATCTTCATGCTGCATCATAGACCAAGCCTCATCAACAACTAAAATCCTCTTCTTCAACTCACTCCTCACCTTATTCCAGATATAGTTCAAAATAATATACATAGCAATTGGCCTCAATTCATCCTCTAAATCTCTTATAGAAAAGACCATCAATCCTGAACTCAAATCAACATTACTTGGCTTATTAAATATTCCTGAATAAGACCCAACAGTATACTTTGACAGCTTCTGAACTAATGTAGTTGCACCATCCATCGATGACAAAACTTGATATAAATCCCCCATCGTAGGTGGTTCATAAACAGAAGGATCAACCAAATCCATAGTAATACCCTTCAAAGCGTAAACATCAATTAAAGCTTTATCAAGAATCCCCTCTTCTGCTGGGGAAACTCCACCAAACATGACCTTTAAAAGTCCGTGCAAATTAATAATATTTGCACGCAAAAGATCACCAGCCTGAACCGATTCACCTTTAATAGGCTTAGGCAAATCAAATGGATTAATACGACGATCACTATTCAGACTAAGCTTTAAATAAGTACCTCCAACTGTACTTGCTAATGCTTCATACTCATTCTCAGGATCAATAACAATTACATCAGTACCCATCATCATCATCCTCAAAATTTCCAACTTAACAGCATAAGACTTACCAGCACCCGATTTTGCAAAAACAACACTATTTGCATTCTCAAGAGCAAATCTATCAAAAATAATCAAACTATCATTATGGCGATTAATTCCATAAAGTACACCTTTATCAGACGTTAAATCTGAAGAAGTAAATGGAAAAGTCGTAGAAAGAGGTGAAGTGTTCATATTTCTCACCACATACAATTCATCTAAACACAAAGGCAAAGAAGAATTAAATCCAGCTTCAGACTGCAATTGAGTCCTTTTTGTCATAACAAGCTTCCCTGCCAAAAGGCTTTCGAGCTGTTTTGCAACCTTCTCAAGCTTTTTTTCATCATCCGCATAAACAGTAAAATATAGTGCAAACTGGAAAAACTTTTCCTGACCTCGTTGGATTTCAGTACGTAAACTCTCCGCATCTTCTAAAGCAGTCTCCAAAGCTGGATCACGAACCTTTCCTTTCTCAGTATTTATCCTAATACTAGATTGCATTTGAGCAACTTTCTTTTTCAAACTATTCATAATTTTTGCAGAACTAATCGGATATATAAATTGTGAAATATCCAT
Organism: uncultured Candidatus Peribacteria bacterium; assembly: GCA_964400435.1. Taxonomy (GTDB): domain Bacteria; phylum Patescibacteriota; class Gracilibacteria; order UBA1369; family LOWO2-01-FULL-3; genus CAYNUR01. The sequence continues at coordinate 897 of CAYNUR010000068.1, read as the reverse complement.
TGTTACGTCAAAGTTAATCACTGGAGCCAACCAGTTTGCCTCTAAATACCTTGGGTAAGCGTAAACATAAAATGATCGTGCATAAAAACCATCGAGCACAATAGAATCATACTTTATCTCCATTGATGAAGGTGCAATAAGCTCTTTAATAGAAGCCAAACCTTCATTGTAAATTTTTTCAGCCTCAATATATTCTTTACGCTCTTTTTCATTAATTTTGACCTTACCTTTTGACTGATCCGCCGCATCAACTTTTTTAACAGCTTCCTTATTTTTCTTTGTATTAAATACGAAAAGCGATTTTATTTTTTGAAAAACAGAATCTTTTTTCTTTGCTTCTTCACCTTTTTTTTCCGAATCAACTTCAACATTAAGCTGACTAGAATCAACATGCTGAACAATTTCTTCATCCTTCACCTCCACAGGTTTATGAATAACAGTTGCAGACTGATTCGTAATTTCCGTTTCCGCTAAACCATCACCAACCTCATGCCCAGTTTTTGGATCAAGCCCAACTGCATTCATTTTTTCCGCAGCCTCAACATCAACCTTTTCTACAACTTCCAAATCCGGTGTGACCTCAATTTCTGAAGAAGGATCAACACCAAGATCTTCAACCATTGGCTTTTCAGATCTTAAATTTGGCAAAACATCTTTGAATTGCTCATCATTATAAGCAGGAGGAGAAATAATTTTATCGCTACCTTCTTCTTTAGCCGCCTCCGCAAGCCATTCTGGAGTCTCCATGCCCGACTCTACCCCCTTATTAAATATTCCTTTTTTTGAACCACCAAAAGTACTTTCCTCCCTTTTATTAGAGACTAAATCGTTATTAACTGACACCGAAGCAACCTGCTCGTCCTGTAAAATATTATCTTTATTTTGACTCATTTTGGT
>CAYNUR010000067.1:0-7006 GCA_964400435.1 uncultured Candidatus Peribacteria bacterium | reverse complement strand
CTGGACATCGTCAATTTCTTCATGTCAACTTCACGTTTAGTTGCTTCAATTTCTATTGTTGCTCTTTTATCAAATTCGGCTTTTGCGGTTACTTTTACGGTAAATTCAGCAAGTGATGAGGGGGATAATAATCCGGGGGATGGAACTTGTTATGCTGCAACTCCAGCGGATTGTACTTTTCGTGCAGCCGTGGAGGAAGCAAATGCTTTGGGTGGGACAAACGCGATTACTTTTTCTGGAAATACAACGGTTGTGAATACTGGTAGTGAGTATGAAATTACGAATAATGCTTTAGAGATAAGCAATGGTGGAAACACTGTGAATTTGGATGGTAATGGAAGCTTGAATGATGGTTTAAGGGTTAATGCTGATGATGTCGTAATTGATGGCATCAATGTTTATAATTTTAATGGTACAGGAATTCAAGTTGATGCTGGGGCTGATGATGTCCTTATTCAAGATAACATCATTGGTTTAGAGTCTGATGGTGATACAGCAAATGGAAATAATACTGGGATTAATATTGAAGGTAAAGATGCTACAATTGACGGAAATACGATAAGTGGAAATAGTGGTAATGGTATTCAGATTGATAATGGAGCTCAGGATGTTGTGATTACTGATAATATGATTGGGACAGATTCCACTGGTTCAAATGATCGTGGTAATGGATTGAATGGAGTAAATATCAATCACACTGGATCTTATAATTTGAATGATGCTGGTTTTCAACAAGGTGTTTATATTGGAGGTTCTGGTGGTTCTGTAGGAAATGTAATTTCAGGAAATGGATTTAATGGAATTTCTACTTCAGGTGGGGGGGTTTTAAGTGGGACAATTACAGTTCAGGATAATTTAATTGGTGTCGATTCTACTGGGAATACTGCAATTCCAAATGATATTGATGGAATTCATTCAGCTCCTGCAGGAAATAATGATGCGGATTGGATTATAGGTTCAAATGGTGATGGCCTTGGAGATTCAAGTGAAGGAAATGTGATTTCAGGGAATGGAGGTGATGGTGTTGAGGTTACTAAAGCAGGTTCAGTAAGATTTGGAACTAATATTGTTGGTTTAGGAGAAGATGGTTCTACGGCTGTTGGAAATGGAGGTGACGGAGTAAAGTTGAGTGCAACTGGTTCCGTTATTGTAGGTAGTAATAATGATGGTTTAAATGATGGTCAGGAAGGAAATACAATTGGTAATAATAATGGCTCTGGTGTTTTGATTAACAATGTTTCTTCTCCAGATTCTGTGCTTATTCATGGAAATAATATTGGTGTGGATTCAACCGGTTCAGGAGATCATGGTAATAATGTATTTGGAGTAAATGTTACTAGTAGCGATCTTGCTACTTTGGAAATTGGAAATTCTGCATTTGAAGGTAGAAATATAATTGGTAACAATGGTGATTCTGGGATTTTTGTTCAAGGAACGGCTTCGCCAGGTCCTGCTAATGTTGATATTGTGAATAATTACATTGGTTTGGAATCTGATGGTTCAACTGATGCAGGGAATACTAGTGCGGGGATTGAAGTAAATACTTCGTTGGATGGTGGTGTGGTAGATTTAACGATTGGATCGGATGATGATGGAATTGATGATGCAAACGAGGGCAATGTTATAAGTAATAATGATATTAACGGAATTGATCTTAGTGAAGGAGTTAATAATGTTGTAATTGGTGGAAACTATATTGGTGTTTCAGATTCTGGAGGTGAGAATTTTAATACTGCTGCTGGGAACTCTGGTGATGGAGTACAAATTAATAGTTCAACTATCCAGTCTTTAGTGATTGGTGGGGGAGATGTTAATGAAAGGAATGTAATAAGTGGTAATTCGGAGCATGGTATTTCGATAGAAGATGCTACTAATAATGCTTATGACATAACAATTCAAGATAATTACATTGGTTTAGGTGAAGATGGCGTAACTGATATTGGAAATTTGGATAGAGGAATTGATATACGTGATGGTCAAATTATTAATTTAATTGCTAATGTAATTGCTAACTCTACTGGTGATGGGGTGGCAGTTTTAGATGGTACAGAACTGAATTTTACAGAAAATTTAATTGGGACTGATTCTGATGGTGTAACTCCTGCAGGTAATGGAGTAAATGGTTTAACTGTAGATAGTTCACTTATGACTAGTGTTGTAATTGGTGGTGCAGCTGTAGGAAATGTTTTTGCTGCTTCAACCTTTGAAGGGGTTTCTATTTTGGGATTAATGGGATCTGCATCAACAGTTTTACTTCAAGGAAATTATATTGGTGTTGGTGGCGATGGAATGACAACTGCAGGATTGGGTAATGGGTCATATGGTTTGAATCTTACTTTTGGAAATATAACAATTGGTGGAGATAATGATTTATTAAGTAATGATTTAGCTGAGGGAAATGTTATTTCAAATAATGGCTCTGATGGAATTTTTGTAAACGGTGCTGATGTTTCAGGGCTTTCTATTCTTGGAAATATCATAGGTTTAGTTGCCAATGGTTCTGGAGAGTTTGATCAAGATGCTGGTAATGCAGATGATGGAGTTGTTGTTTCCGCTGCTAATTTAGCGTTAGTTTCTATTGGTTCAACTACGGGGGTAACTGCTGATTCTCAAAGAAATATTATTTCTGGAAATGGTGAGTATGGCCTTGAGGTGCAAGATTTAGCAGTTATAAGTACAATTAATTTGATCAATAACTATATTGGTGCTGATGAGTCTGGAGGAATAGTAGTAGGTAATGATAATCATGGAATAAATATTGTTGATGGTACTTTCGTTAATGTTGGAGGAACTTTGGCTGATCAAGGTAATGTCATTTCAGGAAATAATAATGGGATGACCTTGGCTTCTCCTCTTGGAATTTATAATGTGCTTGGAAATTATATTGGAGTTGATGTGACGGGAAGTATTGATTTGGGGAATACTGGTTATGGTTTAGATTTGACTGTTGGGGATGCGAATATTGGTGATGGGACAGTTGCTGGAAGGAATATAATTAGTGGAAATGATCAAAGTGGAATTCATGTTGGCGGTGGTACAGCTGATGTTTTAGGGAACTATGTTGGATTGGATGCTACTGGTGAGTCAATTATTGGAAATGGAGAAAATGCCTTATTGCCTGGTGAATTAAATTATGGTGGTGTATTAATCGATGGTGGATCAGTAAGTATAGGAGGAGGAGATTTAACAGATGCTGGTTTGAGAAATGTAATTTCTGGTAATTTTGGTCATGGAATTTTGGCTACAAATACTAGTGGTCTTGAAATCAGTGGGAATTATATAGGTACCGATAAAGATGGAGATACAGATTTAGGGAACCAAGATGGAGCAGATTCTTTAGCTGAAGTTAATGGCTCTGGAATTGTGATTACGGATATAAATGGTTTTAGCATTGATGATACTGTTATTGGAGGAAATCTTGCTAATGAAGGAAATGTAATTTCTGGTAATTCTGGTGCAGGTATTGCTATTTATCATTACATTGCTGGAGCTTTGGGAGATGGAGCTGGGCAAGATTGGGCTGGAGGATTTATTAGAAATAATTTGATGGGTGTAGCTGAAGATGGAGTTTCTTTGTTGGATAATGATGGAAATGAAATATATTTGAATTCAAATAGTACTGCTTTAATTTCTGGTTTATCAGTAGGAGGTCCAGAAAATGTTTTAAATAATACTGATGGTTTAGCGATTAGGTCTGAGGATGTTTCTATTGTTAATGCTGCGACAATTTGTGATGACAATATGGCTACTGATATTGCAGCTAGTCCTGTATTCAATATTTTCGAATCTTATGTGCTGGGAGTTTTAGATGATGCATGTCCTAATCCAGTTGCTCCGCCAGTTGTGCCTCCTGCTCCTCCTGCTGGTGGGGGAGGATCTGCTGGTGGAGGAAGTGGGACTGTCGTTGTTGGAGGGTTTTTAGGGACTCCAGCTGTTGCACCGCAAGAAGATCAAGATCCGGTTGAGGAAATTGAAGAGACGCCTGAGCAGCCAGAAGAAGTTGTTGAGCAGCCAGTTGTAGATCCAGTTGTTCAGCCTGAAGATCCTAAAGTAGAAGATCCAGAAATAGAAGATATTGTTGAACCTGAAGTTGTATTTGAGCCAGTTGTTCCAGTACCTGAAGTGGTTATTCCAAATGAAGTTGAGATTTCTAGAGAAGAGGTGATTTCAGATGAAGAGAGGGAGGAAATTTCTAGAGAAGTGATTGAGGTTGTGAAAACTTATCAGCCGCAAGAAAAATTTGAAATTGATAGAGGCGATGGTGAGAAGCTTTTAAATGATTTTATAAAATCTGGATTTGAAGAGTTGGGAAATAATGAGGAGGTTAAAAAGTTTGTCGAAGGAAAATTGAGTAATAAAATTGTACAAGTTCGTTCTGGAGGTTCAGTTGATTTACATTTAGGACGTGGTGAGTTTATTGAGATTGAAAATTTGGATGATGTAAAATTTGCTTTTACTGTGGGGATGAGCGATGAGGAAATTGCTAATTTGAAGGCAGAGTATAAATCTGATGGATTTCAATTTATCGAAGTAGATGAGGATAGTGATTTAGATGCAGATGGAGTGGGAGATCTACTTCAGTTAAGTTTGGGGTTAGAGGTGTTTGAGAAAGTTGAGGCAGATGATATTTCTAATAGGGAAAGGTTATTTTTTGGACTTAACTATAAAAAAATTAGTGATTTACCAGATAGGCCTGAGGTAGTAAATGTTGATGGTTTAACTGTGGGGGGAGATGTTTCATTTAGGATTTATGGTCCTAGAGATGAAGAAGTTACTGTTGTTTTGATTAATTCAGAAACTGAAGAGGTAGTGGATTTAACTATGACTGAAATTGAAGATATGAAAGGCGAAACTGGAATGAGTACGACATTGAAAGATGGTGAGTACTTTGTTGTCGTTAAAGGACAAGATGGCTACGGAAGAGTTTCAAAATTTTCTGTAAATAATCAGTTAGCTTTCCAAAATTCTGAATTTGAAATTGAGATTGATCAAGATGGAGTTTTTGTTGAAGGCGTTTCTCAACCTGGTAAGGAAATTGTAATAAGTTATAAAAGTGTGATTTTGAATTCACAGGTTATTGCTGATGCGTCACAAGGTGATTATTCATCTTATGCTGAACTTCCTGATGGCGAGCATGAAGTAGTTGTTTACGCATACGATCGGGAAAATGGTTTAGTTGGTAATGTATCAAGATTGATCTTTAGAAAATAGAATTAAGGCAGATCTTGAGGATGACACTGAAATCTAGCTATGATAGAATTTTTGCAAGGAAATTTCCTAAAAATTACCTTATGTCCAATTATCATTCCGATGAAGGTATTATCAATTTGCGAGGCGATTCTCATGAAAATGAACCAGAGTTTCGTATAAACCATATAGATGATGATACCGAAAGATCTCACTCAGCTCCTAAAAGAGTAGCTCAAGAATCAGTAAACTCTCATGAATCTGTTTCTGAACAAGTGATGGTTACTCATGAACCTACAAATCAAGTTAAAGTAAAATTTGATAAGTTTGTTAGTTTGATTGCCAATCATGACTGTGAAGAAATTTTAGATAAGTATATGGAGGAGGATATCATCGTTAGTACTGACTTATTGACTGATATTGCGAATTCTCATCAAGAGAAACAAGATGATAAAAAGATTTCTTTAATCTTTTTTGTTGGTGCATTAATTGGGGTTGTTATTACTTGGATTTTGTTAAAAACATAAATTTATGGCGGATTTAAAATATAAAAGAATTCTATTGAAACTCTCTGGGGAGGTTTTTAAGGGTGATTTAGAAAGTGGTATTGATGGAGAATTGTTAATTGATTTAGCCGAAGAGGTTCAGAAGTTGCAGTTCATGGGAGTGGAAGTTGGTGTTGTGATTGGGGGTGGAAATATTTGGAGGTTTCGAGATAATCAAAAATTAACTTTAGGAAGGGTTACTTCTGATTCGATGGGTATGATGGCAACAGTAATGAATGCCTTAGCCTTTGAAAGTGCTTTGAATGAAGTTGGAGCTGATGTTAGAGCTGTTAGCTCGTTTCCCTGTCCGAAAGCAATGGAAGACTATGTTCCAAAAAGAGCTCTTCATCATTTAGATAAAGGTCGGATTGTTATTTTTGCTGGTGGAACTGGTAGTCCATTTTTTACTACTGATTCTGCTGCTGCTTTAAGAGCTTTGGAGATGGAATGTGATGTTTTGTTGAAAGCAACAAAAGTTGATTACGTCTATGATAAAGATCCGATGAAGTATGATGATGCTAAAAAATATGAAGAAATGAGTTATCAAGAAGTTATAGAACAAGGTTTGGGAGTTATGGATTTGACTTGTGCCTCTTTATGTAAAGAAGGTGAAATTCCAATGTTGGTTTTTAATTTAAATAAAAAAGGCAGTATTGAAAAAGCTGTCAAAGGAGAAAAAATAGGAACAATTATTACTTAATCAAAAATTTATGTCAGTACAAAATGCAATTTCGACTGCAACAGATGAATTCAAAAAAGCGATTGATCACTTAAAAACAGAGTTTGCTAGGTTGCAAGTGGGCAGAGCTAGTAGTTTCTTGGTTGAAGATATTCCAGTCGATATCTATGGTCAAAGTCAGCCGATTAAAGCAGTTGCGTCGATTTCTATTCCAGATGCGAGAACAATTCAAATTCAACCTTGGGATAAAAATGCTTTGGCACCAATTGAAAAAGGAATTGTTGGAATTGGAACAGGTTTAAATCCTGTAAATGATGGTGCGGTTGTTAGAATTAATATTCCACCACTTACAGAAGAGAGAAGAAAAGATTTGATTAAGCATGTTCACAAATTAGCTGAAGAAGCAAAGATTTCTGTTCGTAATGCGCGACAAGATGCACATAATCATTTTAAAAAACTAAAAACAGATTCAGAAATTACTGAAGATGATTGGCATAAAGCTGATAAAGATCTTCAAAGTAAAGTTGATGAATATAATAAGAAAATTGAAGAAATGTCTGACGCAAAAGAAAAAGACGTTATGACTGTTTAATAT
>CAYNUR010000066.1:0-7053 GCA_964400435.1 uncultured Candidatus Peribacteria bacterium | reverse complement strand
GATTGGGGTCTACACAGAAATCCAATGCTATTCGCTCGGGCAACATTCGATAACGATGCAATGTCGCCATGCTGAAGCGACCCGACGCCCCCACGAAGGCCACAACAAATCCGCTGGAAGTTAAAGTCGCGGTTAATCCCGCATGACGCTCGACCAATGCAGCTGACAGCCCGGCGGGGGGCAATACCACGGCCAAAGGCCAGGGACGGTCGGCAACGTAGTTGTCTGGCACCCGCACTTGGTAAGGTGGAGAATGTACAGAGGATTTATTATCCGACACGCTTTCTGTCCAACCAATACAGCCCGGCACCGGCACATTCGCACGCTTGGCCGGCTGGGTGCGAGCCGGCATCGCGTGCAGTTCCGCCCCCCAATGCAACAGACCAGAGAACCGTAGTACAACCGCCCCAATCACCGCGAACAGCAGGGCGCCTACGAGTTGGTGGCGCAACACATTAATGCTCTTCCGTTCGTTCCTGTCGCCGGGCGGAGTTCAATTTCTCCGGATCCCAATATTCAGCGAACTCACGATCAAACGCTGCCTGCTCGTCTACCGGCACACACAGGGCGTCCCCGCGCAACGCCCGCTTCGCTTCCCAATACGCATGGCGAGGCCAGGCCGACATGCTGGCCGCTTGCCGATGTGCCACCGACAAGGCGTCGTCAACAACCATGTCAACGAGTCCCAATGCTAGCGCACGTTCAGGCTCATGGATGGCCGCTCCCAGAAGAAGCGTTTCCAGCGATGCCGAAGGAACACGATATCGGAGTAATCGCAGCGCACGCGGTGGATATCGAATACCCAACGCTACGCCAGGCATGCCAATACGAATTTTCGAACCGCGGCTGAGAACTCGCTGATCGCAAGCCTGAGCTAGCAAACAACCACCAGCAATGGCATGCCCGTTAATCGCCGCCACTGTCGGTGCGGGATGTAAAAACAGGCGCTCAACGAATTCATCCACCAGCGTAATGACCTGTCGAGTTTGTTCGACATCTGTAAAGCTTGTGTCGATCCCCGCACTGAACGCGTGACCTGCACCCACGAGCACAATGGGGTCAGATGCCGCCTCCTCTAACGCTGCATTCATCGACTGCAAATTGTCGTGGCTCAAAATATTGGGTCCGCGCCCTTGGATAAGAATTTCCCGTATCACGACCCGACCTGCGTGGAATGCCCGAAATACCAGGCGTGACGAGCGAGCAGCCAAGATTGGATAAACGCTGTGATAACCGCCATCAGGAACAACAGGTACACCACCAAATTTGTTTCACTTCCGTTACCAGAGAGCCCTCGCACACCCAGAATGGCGGCCAGCACAAAAGCGGTGCTATTCAACCAAGCTGTCGCCTGTACACACAATGCAAACGGAAACCAGCTTGAATCCGGAAGAGAAATCGCTTTTGCCGCGCTTGCAAAAACCAGTACAACAATGGCATTCATCAGGCTGCCAACATGAGCGCGCCTCCAGGCGTCAGCATCCCAGTATGAGGCCAGTGTGATGTGCCACGGCAGCGGCCACACTTCTATCTGCCCGATCAAGGCAAAGGTATAGATAAGCCCCGCGAGCAAGCCGAATGCGAAAAGCGCGCCACCGCTAACAATCAGGCGCGAAAACTCACGTTGCTCACGCAACGCATTCCTCCCAGTCAACATGCTGATAGTCCGCTCGCAACGCTTTCTTATCGAACTTGCCGGTGGAGGTCTTTCGAATCTCATCAATGAATATATAGGCTTCAGGCAACATCCATTTTTCCATCTGTTGTAAAAGGTGTTCATTCAATTGCGCAGCCTCGATTGGGTCACCACTGCGAGTGACCACAATCGCCAGTGGCCTCTCGCCCCAGCGGTCATGCGCCTTGGCAATCACAGCCGCTTCCAGCACCGCGTCGTGCCCCATAATTTCATTCTCGAGGTGGACCGAAGAAATCCACTCACCTCCAGATTTGATCAAATCCTTCGTTCGATCGCTGATCCGGATAAAGCCATCTTTCTCAATGCTTGCCACATCTCCGGTACACAAATAGCCGTCTTCCGAAAATTTGTCAGAGGCATCCTCTGCACTGAGATAATCACCGGTAATCCATGGGCCTTGAAGCTGAATCTCACCCGTCGCTTCGCCGTCCCACGGCTGAGCGAGCCCGTCATCACCGACGATACGTGCATGAACAAACGGGGCCAATGCTCCGGCTTTGGCAAGTTGCTTGTATTGCTCATCTTCACTTTTCGCACGGTGCCAGGGCCTGAGCTGAGAAACAGCGGCCAGGGGCGAAGTCTCGGTCATCCCCCAGCCCTGAATAATGCTGTGCCCAAATTCCTGAAAAACTCTGATCATTGCTTCCGGCACCGCAGATCCCCCGACCAACATCCTCATCGATGGCAAGTCCCAATCCCCCGCCCGCTCTTGAAGCAGCTCGGCGATTCGCATCCATATGGTAGGAACACCCGCCGTCACCGTCACGTGCTCCGAGGAAAACAAATCCAGAATGCTTTCGCCGTCTAGATGCGGCCCAGGCAGGACAAGTTTTGCGCCGACCAACGCGGCCGAGTACGGCATACCCCAAGCATTTGCATGAAACATGGGCACCACAGGCAGCGCCACATCGTTACAGGAAAGTCCAATACAGTCCGGCAACGCGGATACCATGGCATGCAGACAGCTCGAGCGGTGAGAGTAGACCACTCCCTTTGGGCGACCTGTGGTTCCAGATGTATAACAAAGACCACATGGCGAATTTTCGTCCAATAGAGGAAATTCCCGCGTTTCCTTAACCGCTGTCAAGAAGCTCTCATATTCTTCCATGCCCTCTGGCACTTCATCATCAGTGAGACGCACCACGAAGATTCTTTCGAAATTGACAGAATCCGCAAAAGCATTGAATAGAGGCAACAGCACGTCGTCAATAATCAGAAACCGATCTTGTGCGTGATTCACGATCCAGGCGATATCGTCGGGAGGTAACCGCAAGTTCAAGGTATGGAGAATTCCACCGGCACGCGGTATTCCAAAGTACGCCTCAAGATGCTCACAGTGATTCCAGCACAATGTCGCCACACGCTCGCCAACCTGCAAGCCTGCATTCAGCAGTGCCTGGGCCAAAGCCTCGGACCGACGATAAACCTCTCCGTAATTTGAGCGCGCCAAGGAGCGATCTGGTAATCGGCTCACGACTTCAACGTCGGAAAACTGGGTACCTGCCCGAACGACAATGTCGTTCAAATTGAGGGGCACGTTCATCATGGTAGATTTCATAATCTTTTCCTTCTAGCGTGGATCAAGCCGCTTTGGTTAGGGTGTTATCGCGTTCGTCGTAATACGCCAAAATTGCGCGTGCACACATTTCTCCGATCATCATGCAAGGCGCGTTGGTGTTTCCACCGATCAGCGTGGGCATGATGGAAGCGTCCGCGACGCGTAAACCATCGAGACCACGAACCCGAAGTTGAGGATCAACGACGGCCATATCGTCAACACCCATTTTGCAGGTTCCCACTGGGTGATAAATCGTTTCGGCACGCGCACGAATATCGGCCATTAGGGAATCGTCACTGATGCAGTCGCGTCCGGGCGCCACTTCCCCACCATTGATTTTTGCCAATGCCGGCATATTCAGAATCTTTCGCGCCAGCTTGACGCCCTGAATCAGTTCTTCTGCATCATCAGGATGGCTGAGATAGTTGGGCGAAATACGAGGATGATCCTGCGGGTTGGCTGAGTGCAATCCTATGCTGCCACGGCTCTTGGGGCGCAATTGGCAAACGTGCAACGTTGCACCATAACCCGGGACAAGCTGGCGGCCGTGATCCCTGAGATAGGTCGGGAGAAAATGAAACTGCAATTCTGGTCGCTGCGATTCAGCATTCAGTTTGGCGAACCCTCCGGTTTCAGAAACATTGCTGGACAATAACCCCCCACGTCCGGCAAGAAAGTCGTATAGCCCTCGCATAGCCTGGGGCACAAATCCAAGTGCCAGGCCAATCGCTTGATGACTGTCATCGGCGATCATCACGGTCATATCAAGGTGATCTTGCAGATTTTGCCCGACACCCGACAGTTCATGAAGAACCGGCACCCCGGCCCGACTGAGCTCATCGGGGTCGCCGATGCCCGACAGTTGTAGTAACTGTGGTGAGTTTACTGCCCCGCCGCAAAGGATGACTTCCCGGCGGCATTCGATCTGATGTGGCGTTCGTCCGACAACCAAATCCACACCAACAGCTCGCCCTCCCTCCAACCGCACCCGGCTTGCCTGCGCGCCGGTTAAAATCGTCAGATTCCTTCGGTTTTCAGCCCGCCCCAAAAACGCGCGGGCCGAACTCCAGCGACGACCGTTTTTCTGTGTGACCTGGAAATAACCAGCCCCCTCTTGCTCGGCCCCGTTGAAATCATCATTAGGCGGCAGCCCGGCTTCACACGCAGCATCGACAAAAGCCCGAGACAGGGGGTTCTTGTACATGCCATCGGCAACGTTCAATGCGCCACCGACACCATGAAACTCACTGATACCTCGCTCGTTATTTTCTTGTTCTTTAAAGATTTCTAACAGCCGGTGACTTTCCCAACCTTCACAGCCAAGATCCGCCCATTCGTCATAGTCCGCCCGATGTCCACGAATGTAGACCATGGCGTTGATCGAGCTCGACCCACCGAGCGTTTTGCCGCGCGGCCAAAACAACCGTCTATTGTTTAATTCTGCCTCGGGCTCTGTTTCATAACACCAGTTATAAGTCGGACGCCCAATTAAGCCCACAAGCCCTAGTGGAGTATGTATTAATGGACTTTTGTCAGGTGGCCCCGCTTCAAGCAAACAAACCGTCGTGTTCCCATCCGCACTGAGCTTCTCAGCAACCACACAGCCAGCGGAGCCGGCGCCAACAACGATATAGTCATAGGTATTCATCACTTCGCTCCGTCCCTAAACCGCGCAACCCAGCATGTCGACTTCGGCACCTGACGGAGTACCAGGACAGGCGTCCATGAGGTTTTCGACGCCATCACCATCAAGGTCAGGATTGCTCGTTGCTGGCACTACGTTGATATCCGCGTCATCCGGTGCGTCTTCGACTTCTGGTGCAACACCAAATGGAACAATGAATCCAAGCTGAGCGGTGGCCTCATTGAACGAGTTGGTCTGCGCGACCGTCTCCGAACGCCCACTGTGCATATCCGCCCGAAAGCCAATCTCCGCACGCAAGAACAAATCACAAATTCCTAATGAGAACGGTCCAGCCGCGTACCCTGCCCCCAGGCTCCACAGCACAGATTCATGTCCTACGGAATCTATTCCATCCGATTCATATTCGCCGTAACCCAACCCGAGGTAACCGTAGAGGTTCCCCATATTTGGGTAGACCACGGCTCTAATGCCCAATGATTCAAGTTTGCCGTCATCGGCATTCGAACCTGCTTCAGCCGAATATTGGTCGAGTTGCAAGAACCCCTCGACCCCGAACTGTTCATTTATCTGCCAACCCGAGCCAAGCGAAAAACCGGTTGCGGTCTCATCGAGGTTTCTAGCGTTGTCGGTTTGAATTCCAGTCCCCATCGCCGTCATATAGAAACGCGAGACCAATTCGAGAGGCACGGAATTTTTGCTTCCACCTCCGTCCTCTGCGTAACAGATTCCGGGCATAAGCAGCGTCAAACCCACTGTTGCCCATACAACGAAATAATCAATCTTAGCTACGCCTGTGTTCATCTGTGTCTCCAAGTGGGCAGCGATTTGTGTATCGCGCATAGTGACGCTATGTGCTAATGTTAGTCAACACATAGCAACCCTGAAATACTCATAACTCATTGATATATTATGTTTTTCACTCCTTCACATGCATCCTGAGCTGCAAGAAAATGGCTTAGATGTTGGCAGCAATTGAGCAACTTGTGGCGGACGGTTCCGGTCATGGAAGCTGGCGACCGACTCTCGCGGTATGAGTGACGCTAAAAAAGAATAATTCAGGGCTGACTAGCTACACCTGTGTTCATTTGTGTCTCCAAGTGGGCGGAGAGCTGTATATTGTGTTTAGTGTCGCTATATACTAGTATTAGTCAACACATAGCGGATAAACAGATTGGTATTTGATGTGAAAATCGAACAGATAGTCGAAAAGCCTAAGTCGATACGGAACATTGCCGAAGAGTTTTGCAACTCGGTGCCACACAATCTGGACTTAGGGCTAAAAATTTTGCCAAGCCAGAATAATGAAGGCCGCATACAACTCACACCGACCGCCTCCCTTGTGGGAGACCCCTCAACTGGGCAAATATTCAATAGCGTTCTGTTATCAATGGCAGACGCATGCGCCGGACTCACGACCTATCTGAATATCAAAGAACCCATGCCGATTGCGACACTCGATTTGCGCATGGACTATTTATACCCGGCTCCCGGTGATCAGACGATATTGTGCGTTGGCTCCTGTCTGCGCATGACACGGGAAATCGCCTTTATACGTTGCATGATTACGACAGAACGAGATGCCGAGCCAATAGCCATCGGCAACGCCGTTTTTATGCTAGGAACTTCACGACGAACTGAAATGCCTGTTGATAGAGGAGCACACAATGCCAATTGATCATTCAGGCGGGTGCGATATGAAAAATCGCGAACGGTATCAGGAGTGGCAAGGACAACTGGACCGCATTCCGTATGCGCAGCACCTCAACCTGACGGCCGAGTTGCATCAACAGATGCCATGCGTATTCATGCCATTTGAAGAGCGATTAGTCGGCAATATGCTGCTTCCCGCCATTCATGGAGGAGCAATCGGTGCGTTAATGGAAATAACTGCAATTGTCGCTTGTTCTGCGACGACCAACGCGATGCGCATGCCTAAATTGATCGACTCGACGTCTGACTACCTGCGAAGTAGTAAAACTGAAAATACATGGGCATCCGCAGAGTTAATACGCCAAGGTCGACGTGTCATGGCGGTCAGAACAACAGCATGGCAGAGCAATCGAGATCGACCAGTCGCTACTGGTCGCATGCACTTACTCACACAATTGACATAGCTGCGTGAATTTCCAAAAAAGCACATTTCAACTTTGGGAT
>CAYNUR010000065.1:0-7282 GCA_964400435.1 uncultured Candidatus Peribacteria bacterium | reverse complement strand
ATATATCTTCTAGCAGTTTCAACTTTTACCTCTTCTGGCACCTCAGGAACTTCACCTTCACCAATGAATCCTTGATCAGCCAACCATTCTCTTAAATACTCTTTATTAATATTCTTCTGTCTTTCACCTTTCTCAAACCTCTCCTCATACTCATCAGCAAACCAGAATCTTGAAGAATCTGGAGTATGAATTTCATCAATCAACACAATCTCCCCATCTTTATCAATACCAAACTCATATTTAGTATCCACTAAAATCACTCCTTGCTTAGCAGCAATCTCCACCCCCCTCTTATATAAGTCCATTGATTTTTCCGCCATGTAATCGAATTGCTCCTCAGTAACAACTCCCATTTCAAGAACTTCTTCCTTTGAGACTGAAACATCATGACCACCTTTAGGAGCTTTCGTAGAAGGTGTAATAATAGGAGCTTCTAATTTTTGATCCTTCTTTAATCCTTCAGGCAATTGATTTCCACAAAAGTTTCTCACACCCTTTTCATAGTTGTACCAAGCACTTGTTGTAGTAACACCAGTAATATAACCACGTACAACCATCTCTACTTTTAGCGGCTCACACTCTTTAGCAACAACAACATTAGGATCAGGAAACTCAATTGCATGATTACCTACTATATCTTTAGTCTCTTCAAACCAAAATTGTGCCAACTGGTTCAAAACTTGTCCTTTAAAAGGAATTAAAGCAATTATTCGATCAAATGCAGAAAGCCTATCAGTAACAATCAAAACTCTTCTTTCACCCTTCGTATAATTATCACGAACTTTCCCTTCATATTTCTCGCCTAACTGAGGAAAGTCAGTTCCAGTAAGTACATGTTGAATCTGTTTTGCAATTTGATCTTTATCTATCATTGTAAAAAGTTAATATCGTAAACATCTTAAACAATCACCTGAAGTGTATCAACAAAATTCTTTTAATTTAAAAGAATTTAAGATATAAATTTTGTAGAAACATAGATAAATAACCCCACCCCATGAAAAATTTCGTTGAAGAATATGGTAACTTCGCAACTATTTTAGGAGCACAATGGGGAGACGAGGGCAAAGGAAAATTAATCGATATTCTTTCTAGAGATTACGATATCATAGCAAGAGCCACAGGCGGAGCAAATGCTGGACATACAATTCATATTCCAGACAAAGAAAATCCTGGAAAAACAAAAAAACACGTATTCCATTTAGTCCCATCTGGAATGCTACACGAAAGTACGATTTCAGTTATTGGAAACGGAGTTGTTATCCATCTTGAAACTATGTTTGGTGAATTAAGAGTTCTAGAAGAAAACGGAATAAATATTGATGGAAGACTTTTAATTTCAGACAGAGCACATCTTCTTTTTGATTTCCACAAAATAATTGATGGAATGCAAGAAGACTCAAAGGGGCAGAAAAAAGTTGGAACAACAAAAAGAGGCATTGGACCATGTTATACGGACAAGATTAGAAGAAACGGAATCCGAGTGCACGAACTACTAAATTTCGAAAAATTCAAAGAAAAATATTTAGCAAATTTGAATTTAATGAAAAAAATGTACGGAGATTTTGAATACGACACCAATAGCGAACTAGAAAAACACAAAGAATATGCAGAAAAACTTAAAAACATGATCATAGATTGCGCATATTATTTAAATGATGCCCTTAAAAATGGGAAGAAAATCTTAGGAGAAGGAGCAAATGGTGCACTTCTAGATATTGACCACGGAACATTCCCTTACGTTACTTCTTCGAACCCTACAATTGGTGGATTCTGTACTGGTACTGGTTTACCTGCAAGAAGTATTTCGCACAACATTGGAATCATGAAAGCTTATACAACAAGAGTTGGTGGAGGACCATTCCCTTCGGAACTCCACGATGATTTAGGAGAAAAAATCCGTGAAGCAGGAGGAGAATATGGATCAACAACAGGAAGACCAAGAAGATGTGGTTGGTTTGATGCTGTAGTCGGAAAGTATTCAGTTATGGTTAATGGATTTGACTCAATAAACATTACAAAACTTGACGTTCTAACCGGATTAGAGATCTTAAAGATTGCAACTGGCTACAAAATTAACGGAAAAGATTCGAAACAATTCCCTGCAGACACTCACTCACTAGAAGACTGCGAGGTTGAATATATTGAACTTCAAGGTTGGCAAGAAGATATTTCAAAAATCAAAAATTACGATGATCTACCAGAAAACGCAAAAAAATATGTAGAAAAAATTGAAGAACTCCTAGAATGTCCAGCGTCATCAATCGGAGTTGGAGTAAGCCGTGAAGATATGATTTTCAAATCATAAAAAAGAAAAGTTAAAGTCATAAAACTACTAAAGACCAATTAATCATTAGAATTTATTGGTCTTTTTAAACTTATGGAAATTTGACAACAAGTTATCAAAATCCTAACATCCTGACGATTTAATAAATTTCATAACCCCATTTCTAATGGCCAACAAAAAATCACTTGGCTTGGGAACATTTTCTATGATTATGCTTCTTGCATTATCTGCTTGTTCACAAGTTGAAACTGTAGATACAAATTCTACACCAGGAAACAACAGTCAAAACGACACAGAAGAAAACGAAACTATGACTGACTCCGACACAGTAAAAGTCGGTGCAATTCTTCCACTAACTGGTGACGGAGCTGCTTACGGTGTTCCAATGCAAAAGATTGCACAAATCGCTGTAGAAAAAGTTAACGAAGAAGGTGGAATTGATGGAAAAGATTTAGAATTCATTTTTGAAGATGGAAAATGTACAGGAAAAGACGCAGCATCTGCAGCTGAAAAACTTATCAACATAGATAATGTAGAAATTATTTATGGAGGTTTTTGTAGTAGTGAAACTTTAGGCTTAGCACCAAAAGCTGAAGCTGCTGGAGTAGTAGTTCTTTCACCTGGCTCAAGTAGCCCAGACATTACCGACGCTGGAGATTATATCTTCAGAAATTATCCATCTGATTCAGCTCAAGGGAAAATTATCGCTGAAGTTGCTGGCGAATTAGGACTTCAAACAATTGGAGTTCTTACAGAAGAACAAGACTATACAATTGGAATTGAAAGCTCTTTCTCAGAAAGTTTTGAAGGAGAAGTTATTTCTCAAAATTTCTTAAGTACAGACACAGATTTCAAAACACAAATTGCAAAACTAAAATCTGACGGAGTAGATGCAATTCTAGTAAATCCTCAAACTCCAGCAATGACCGATTTACTATTCAAACAATTACAAGAACAAGGAATTGAAGGAATTCAACTTTTGGGCAATGATGTTGTACTTGGATCAGCAGAAGCAATTGCAAATTACCCAGATGTAGCTGAAGGAATGATTGGAGCTGAAACAACATACAACACTGAACACCCAGACTACATCTACTTTACAGAAAAATATCTGACTGAAACTGGTGAAGAAGAAGTTCCATTCCCAACATATGCTTCAACAAGTTTTGATGCAGTAAGAATTATTGCTGAAGGAGTTGAAGAAGTAGGATATGACGCTGACGCTTTCAAAACATGGCTTTACGAAATAGACGGATGGGAAGGATCTGCAGGTTCACTTACAATTGATGAAAATGGTGACCCAGAAGCAGGTCACAAAGCAAAAGTTGTTACAAATGGACAAACAGAAATTTACTAGTAGTAACAAAAACCTACTCAAAGGAGAGACTAAAAACTGTCTCTCCTTTTTTTATTGGAAAATCAAAATATTCATTGTAGAATGCCAACCGATATGGAACTCATTCTACAAATTTTTATATTTGCATTAGTCGCAAGTGCAATCTACGCACTAATTTCTGCAGGCCTAACATTGACCTTTGGAACATTAGAGTTTATCAACTTTGCACATGGAGATATGGCCATGCTAGGTGCATTTAGTTTTTATACTTCATATATCAGTTTTGGTTTACCAATCTGGTTAAGCGTAATAATTGCAACAATAACAATTGCAATACTAGGAATTTTAATCGAAAAAACTACATTCAAACCAGTAAGAGACAAACAAGAGTTTATACCTTTAGTTCTTTCTATCGGGGTTTCTATCATTCTACAGTCTGCTGTAATAATGATTTACGGTGCTACAAGCAAAAATTATTCAAAACCAGAAACAACATCAACCGTATATAGATTTCTTGATGAAAGCGTATTCATTAGTCAGGCACAAATAGCAATAATTATCAGTTCAATAGTTTTAATTGCACTTCTATATTTATTCCTAAAGAAAAGCAAAACCGGAAAAGCAATTAGAGCAGTTTCAGATAATAAACAAGTGGCCGCAATTATGGGAATAAATGTCGGAAGAACAATTACGATACTTTTCGCAATCGCCTCAGGGCTTGCAGCAATTGCAGGAATCCTGATCGCTTTTGATCAAAACTTAGATTCGCGAATGGGCTTAAACTTAAGTATTAAAGCCTTCGCTGCCATAATCATGGGAGGAGTAGGAAAACTACACGGTGCAATCCTTGGCGCAATAATAATCGCTTTCTCAGAAAATTTCATAATTGGACTAACAGATATTCCTCCAAGCTACAAAGAAGCAATAGTCTTCATAATATTTATTGGCGTACTACTTATTCGCCCATACGGAATCTTTGGAGGCAGCAAAGAAGAAGTTGAATCACGTTAACAAAAAATATGGATTACATTCTACATATCGGAATTTTGATAACAATTTATAGTGTTCTTACACTAACAATGAATATTCTTGTTGGATACTTGGGAATACTTTATCTAGGACATCCAGCAATATATGGAATCGGAGCTTACACTTTTGCAATTATGTCCGTGAATTTAGGATTCGCATTCTGGCCTTCATTAATCTCTGGAGGAGTTTTAGCAATGATATTCGGATTTATTCTGGCACTCCCCTCTTTACGACTAAAAAGTCACTACATCGGAATGACAACTTTTGGATTCTTAATAATCATGCACGGTGTATTCACAAACTTTAAAAAGGTAGAAATTGGAGAAGAAACATATGAAATGACAAGAGGCGCACTTGGAATTCCAGGGATTCAAAAGCCTGAAATTTTTGGATACCAAACTGGTCAAAAATGGTTAATAAGTGGAACTACAAATCCGCTTGTAAATTTAGATACATTTATTTTCATCTTAATTCTTTCAACAATTATTTTCTTTATTCTTCATAAAATTCTACACTCACCATTCAGCAAAGTAATAGAAACAATTCGTGAAGACGAAACTTCAGCTAGAGTAATTGGAAAAAATGTCAAAAAATACAAAATTCAAGCATTCTTAATCTCCACCTTTGTCGCTGGAATATATGGAGGATTACTTGCCTCATACATTGGAGTAATCGATCCTAAATCTTTTATGACCGACGAGCTAATTACAGTTCTTGCAATGGTGATAATCGGTGGGATGGCTTCTTTCTGGGGAAGCATTATTGGAGCATTAGTCATTATCCTCTTACCTGAAGGATTAAGATTTTTTAATATTGAAAACGCCGAAATAATAGGAGCATTAAGGTTTGGAATTTATGGAGCTCTAATTATTTTATTCATGATTTTCAGACCAAACGGAATCGTAGGAAAAAGAACAAATATATTCTCAAAATAGAATGAAAGATTTATTAGAAGTACAACAAGTCACAAAGACCTTTAACGGAATTCATGCAGTCGAAAACTGTACATTTTCAGTTAAAGAAAACTCAATAACAGGACTTATTGGACCAAATGGTGCTGGAAAAACGACAATGTTTAATATGATCTCAGGTTTACTATCTCCAACTGCAGGAACTATTTACTTCAAAGACAAAGAGATAACAAAATTACCAGCATATAAAAGAGCTAGGTTAGGGTTTGGTCGGACATTTCAATCAATTCGATTATTTCCAGAGTTAACAGTTTTAGAAAACTTAATAGTTGCACTTCCTGAAAACAAAGCAAACTTTATTGATGTCTTTAAACCACGAAAAAAACTAAGAAAAAAGCTAGAAAAACAAGCACTGGAACTTTTAGAAAGTGTTGATCTTCAAGAAAAATCAAACTTAAAAGCTTATGAATTATCATACGGACAAAAGAAACTAATAGAAATTCTCCGAATAAGAGCAAATAGTTCCCAATTAATACTTTTAGACGAACCCACTGCAGGAATTAATCCAACTTTAATAAAAAAAGTTACAAAACAGATTAAAAATCTACAAAAAGAAGGCAAAACAATATTCATCGTAGAACACAATATGCCATTCATCATGGATCTTTGTGAAGAAATTATCGTCATGGATCAAGGAAAAGAAATCGCCATCGATAAACCAGAAAAAATTCAAAAAAACAAAAAAGTACTTGAAGCATATTTAGGAAAATCTAAGAAATAATTTATGTTAAAAATTTCCAATCTTACAGCAGGATATGGCAATGGACCAGATATCATTAAAGACGTCGAAGTAAACGTTGAAGAAGGAAAAATCGTTACAATTATTGGACCAAACGGTGCTGGAAAATCCACAATTTTAAGAAGTATTTTTGGAATAACTGATGTCAGACAAGGAAAAATTGAATTCTTTGGAGAAAATTTAATCGGAAATAAAACTGAACACATTATAGAAAAAGGAATCTGCTATGTACCACAAGGCAGAAGTGTTTTTCCAACAATGACAGTAGAAGAAAATTTAGAAATGGGAGCTTACATAATGAAAGACAAAGAAGAAATAAAGAAAAATCTAGCATTCGTTTACTCACAATTTCCCGATTTATTTACTAGAAAAAACGTAGTAACCAGAAAACTTTCTGGCGGACAACAACAAATGGTCGCAATCGGAAGGGCATTAATGTTAAGACCAAAGCTTTTACTCATGGATGAACCATCAATTGGACTAGCACCAATAATTGTTGAAGAAGTTTTTGAAAAATGTGAAGAAATAAAAAAAACCGGAACATCAATATTAATGGTTGAACAAAATGCAAATCTAGCATTAGAATACTCTGATGAAGGCTACGTTTTAGAATTAGGAGAGAATAGATTAAGTGGAACAGGAAAAGAATTATTGAGCAATAAACGAGTTGGTGAGCTTTATTTAGGCAAATAAAAAGTACTTAACCTAGGTGGGATATGAAAGAACCAACATTAAAATATTCTACAATTACACAAAAAATTTCTTTAAAAAAATATTAAATCCACAAAAATTTAGGCCCCAACTGGGAGGGTAGAGAATCATTCTTAAAAATTATTAAAAAATTCCTAAAATGGAAATACTAAAAAGCACACTAGCCACAGAAACAGCGATTTATTTAGTTACGCTTATAATCATATCTTTCA
>CAYNUR010000064.1:0-7305 GCA_964400435.1 uncultured Candidatus Peribacteria bacterium | reverse complement strand
ACAATAAATACTTTATTTAAAATTGATCTAGAAAAAGTTGTACCTCAACAAGTATTGAAAAAAAGCGAAGTAAAAAACGTAAAAACTAATGAAAAAGAAATTGAAGCACCAGTTACCGGAAGTAGAAACATTGCTGTAACTCAAAATACTTTTGGAGAACAAAAATCTGAATCTAAAATTCCACCACAATTCAAAAAATCAAACGACAACCCAGTTGTTATAAAAGTTGCCGATACAGAAAAAAGATCTGACGGTTCTGCAAAAGTTGAAAAAGTGGGAAGAAATGACGAATGCCCATGCGGAAGCGGGAAGAAATATAAAAAATGTCACGGAAAAGAAGATTAAAATCTTCCAACAATAAAAAACACATCTTAATATTCAAGTTTTAGAGATTTCTCTAACAGCTTAGAATATTTTTAGGGTTTTTCTTCTGAATAATTATTGGTTTTTCAGTAACACCTCAACCTGAAATAACATGGGAATTTTACAGATAATTCGATAATCTTTATTATTGCGAAATTCAAATCAAAGTGATAGTTTCAAATTGTCCACATATTTAAGAAAAATAATTCCAAATAATGGCTCACAGAATTGAAATTCTAACAAAAGTAAACGACACAAAATCGGAACTTCATTTAAACAAATTACGGAATCTAAAATTTCCAGTTACTGATGTAAAAGTTTTAGAAGTTTATACCGTAAATAAAAAACTAATAAAAAGTGACATTGAGAAAATAGCTAAAATGCTCTCAAATCCAATTTCTCAAACATATCAAATAGATCACTCTCAACCCGATTTTCAATTCGACTATGCCTTAGAAATCGGTTTTCTTCCAGGAGTAACTGATAATATTGCCTCAACTGCAAAAGAATCAATCGAAGATTTATTGAAGAAAAAATTTGAAGATGATGAAAGCGTTCACACATCAACTCTTATATTGATAAAAGGAGATATTGATGAAAAACAAACTCAAGAAATCGGTGAAGTATTAGCAAATAAACTTATTCAAAGAATTCACATTAAATCTCACGAAAAGTATGCTTCAGATAATGGAATGGATGATGTAGTACCTAAAGTTAAATTAAAATCACACCCAAAAGCTGATCAAGTAGATCTAAACGTTAGTAAAGACGAGTTGTTAAAAATCGGGAAAGAAGGAATTAAAAATGAAGATGGAACTAGAAGAGGACCATTAACTCTAGATGAAGCTTCAATGGAAACTATTAAAAACTATTTCGAAAAAGAAGGAAGAAAACCATATGATATTGAACTTGAATCAATTGCCCAAACTTGGTCAGAACATTGTAAGCATACAATTTTTGCCTCAGAAATAGATGAAATAAAAGACGGAATCTATAAACATTACATTAAAAGAGCAACAAACGACATTAGAAAAGCAAAAGGAAGTGATGACTTTTGTGTTTCAGTTTTCTCTGATAACTCTGGAGGAATTATCTTTGATGAAAAATGGGTTGTAACTGATAAAGCTGAAACTCACAACAGTCCCTCAGCACTTGATCCATTTGGAGGTGCAATTACTGGAATTGTTGGTGTAAATCGAGACACAATAGGTTTCGGAAAAGCAGCAAAACCAATCATCAATAAATATGGATTTTGTGTTGGATACCCAGATGATGAAGAACCTCTATATAGAGACGAAAAAATGACTAACCAAATGCTTTCTCCTAAAAGAATTCTCCAAGGAATAATTGATGGAGTAAATGCAGGTGGAAACCAAAGTGGAATTCCAACCCCTCAAGGTTTTGTTGTTTTCAACGATAGATACAAAGGGAAACCACTAGTCTATGTTGGAACTGTAGGTTTAATACCAAAAGAAATTAACGGAAAACCATCATGGGAAAAAGGAGCACGCCCAGGCGATAAAGTAGTTGTAATTGGTGGACGAGTAGGACAAGACGGAATTCATGGTGCAACTTTTTCTTCTGAAGCTCTGACTTCTGGAAGTCCTGCAACGGCAGTTCAAATCGGAGATCCTATCACTCAGAAAAAACTTTCAGATGCAATCATTAAAGAAGTTAGAGACCAAGAACTTTATAACAGCATTACAGATAATGGAGCAGGAGGAATCTCTTGCTCAGTCGCAGAAATGGCAAAAGAATGCGGTGGTTGTTCAGTTGACTTAGATCAAGTTCCACTTAAATATCCAAATCTTGAACCATGGAAAATATGGATAAGTGAATCACAAGAAAGGATGACTTTAGCAATACCCGAAGAAAACATTGAAAAGTTCAAAAAAATAATGAACAAACATGGAGTTGAGATGACAATCATCGGTGAATTTACAGATTCAGGAAGATGCCAAGTTAAATACAACGGAGAAATGATTATGGATTTAGAAATGAACTTCTTACATGATGGAGTTCCTGAAAAAATCCTAAAAACTACTTATACAAAAAAAGAACATCCAGAACCAACTTGGAACGAACCAAATGATTTAAATTCTACAATTCTTGAAATGATCTCAAGACCAAACCTGTGTAGTTATGAATTTATTTCATACCAATACGACTACAATGTTCAAGGTGGTTCAGTATTAAAACCAGTTCAAGGAAAAGGGAAAGTAAACGGAGATGCATCAATAACAAAGCCATTAATTGATTCAAAAAAAGGAGTAGTTTGTTCCCAAGGAATCACTCCAACTTACTCAGATATCGATACTTATCACATGGCGGCTTGTTCAATAGATACAGCTGTTAGAAACATTATCGCAGTTGGAGGAAACTTAGATCATTTAGCAATAATGGATAATTTCTGTTGGTGCAGTTCAACAGAACCAGAAAGGCTTGGACAATTAAAAGCAGCAGCAGAAGCTTGCTACGATTATGCCGTTGCCTACGGAACACCTTATATTTCTGGGAAAGATTCTATGTTCAATGATTTCAAAGGTTACGATAAGAATGGAAATAAAATCAAAATATCTATCCCACCAACTCTTCTAGTTTCTTCCATCTCAGTAATGGACGACGTCACAAAAAGTATTTCTCTAGACACAAAAATTCCTGGAGATTTAGTCTACATAATTGGTGAAACAAAAAATGAACTCGGAGCTAGTGAATATTTTGATTATCAAAATAAATTAAATAAAGAAGATGAAGCAATTGGAAACAACGTTCCAAAAGTTGATTCTGATACAGCAAAAAAGATCTATGAAAAATACATGGAAGCAGTTGATAAAAGATTAATTGCCTCAGCACTAAGTCCAAGAAGAGGAGGAATAGCTGCTACACTTGCAAAAAAAGCTATTGCTGGACAACTTGGTATGGAGATTGATCTACAAAAAGTCCCAATAAGTTCAGACCTAGAAAGAAATGACTTTTTACTTTTCTCAGAATCTCAATCAAGGTTTATTGTCACAATTGATCCAGATAAAAAAGAAGAATTCGAGAAAGTATTCGAAGGAATTAAATTTGCTGAAATCGGAAAAGTAACTGAAGAAATGAATCTTAAAATTACCGGAATAAACGGAAAAGAAATAATTCACACTTCAATTAAAGAACTAACAGACGCCTACAAAGGTACATTCAAAAATTTCTAATTATCTCAAATAATGAAGCCAAAAGCATTAATAATCGCCGGTTACGGAATCAATTGTGAAGAAGAAACTGCAAAATGTTTTGAAATGACTGGTTCAGAATCAGAAATTGTACACATTAATGATATTATTAGTGGAAACAAAAACTTAGACAATTACCAAATCATGGCTCTCCCAGGAGGATTTTCATACGGCGACGACACTGGTTCTGGTAATGCTTTAGCTAACAAAGTCAAAAACAACATCAAAGAAGAGATTGTTAAATTTGCCGAATCAGACAAGCTCGTTCTTGGACTTTGTAATGGATTCCAAATCCTTACTAACCTTGGATTAGTTCCTGCAATTGATAATAAGTATGGAGAAATTCAGGCAGCCCTAATGCATAACGCATCAGTTCGCTATGAATGCCGTTGGGTTTGGTTAAAAAGAACTTCTGACAAATGTATTTGGACAAAAGGAATTGATAAAATTCACGTTCCAGTTGCACATGGAGAAGGTAATTTTTACGCTGAAGATGAAGTTATTGAAAAAATGAAAGCCAATGATCAAATTGCCTTTAAATACTGCTATGAAGATGGAACATTAGCCGGCGGAGAATTTCCATACAATCCAAACGGAGCAATGCTAGATATAGCTGGAGTATGTGATGAATCTGGCAGAATCTTTGGAATGATGCCACATCCAGAAAGATTCAATAGTTTTACAAACGAAGATGGTTGGCATCTAGAAAAAGAAAAACGACTCAGAGAAGGAAAAAAACTACCTGAAAAAGGAGATGGATTGAAAATCTTTGAAAATGCTGCAAACTATTTCAATTAAGATTGATTTATAAAAAAGAATTGAATATTCTGGCACCTAAAAATTATTATACTTTTTATTATGCCTGAAAAAATTCTCGAACCAATCTCTTTAGATACACCTTTTGCAAAAGTTAAAAACAACCTAAGTCGACAACTATACAAAACTCCAGATGGAAAGTTTGACGCTATAGACAACGAACAATTCCATCACTTACTTGGTAGTATAAAAGGAGAAGTTATCTGCGCTTGCGATGGTTCACTAAAACAAGTTACCGAATGTTTAACAGCTACAAACGCAATTCCCCACACTTTCGACATTAATCCAGAAATGGGTTCGCCTTTCGGAATTATTATCGATCTCAACTCAAAGTTTGCTGATCTTATTAAAGTAAAACATGAATGCGCAAAAGAAGGACTCAGAAACCTTTGCTCATATGAATCAGAAAACAAAGAAGAAAACTAATACTCGAAAGCATAGATATAAAATGATAAGATAACTTCTGAATATCACTCAATTCTATGAAAAAAACAACAACAATTTTCAACAAAATATCATATGTTTTGGTTGGAATCTTAATCACAAGTTTAATATTTTCCATTACTCTAAAATATTTCCAAGAACCAGGAATCTGGATTGGAATAGTACTTACTCTAATTGTTAGCAGTTTAGGATTTTTTTATTCAAAAAAATATCAACCACTTAAACTTATTTCAGCAGGTATACTTGGAACATTAATTGTTGTTGGTATTTTATATTTCGTTCTCATTACCAGTTTCACAAATACCTTTGAAGATATTTCCGGATAAGAAAAAAGACAGTTTAATTTAGAACTGCCTTTTCAAAATGTTAAAATTATTTCCAACTCCCAAATTTCCCATTTTTTCCCCCATACTCAAGAATCAAATCTTCAATTTCGACATATCCATTTTCCTCTGCGAAATCTAAAGCAGTTCGATCAACATAACTCATACCAACCATAAAGTCTTCAATCCAATAAGCTCCAGTTAAAACATTTGGATCAGCTCCTTCCATCAATAAAAACTCGACCATTTCAAAATCACCATTATCCGCCGCTATATGTATCGGAGCTTTACCTGCATAGCCCTTAAAATTATCCAAATCAATAGTTGAATCTGTCTCATAGTAGTTCTTCACAATATCTAAACATCCACTATTTACAGCTAAATGAAAGACCTCTAAATGAGGCATTAAAACATTAAATTGAAAATAATCTAATCCATTCTTTTGACCTAAAAGATCATTCATAGAAAGGCTTTCAGTCATTAACCTAATCTCCTCAATTTTATCAAAATTTTCCTGTTCACAAACAAACTGCAAATCCCCCGAACCATATCCATCAGCATAAAATGCATCAGTAGTCTCTGCCTTCAATTCTTCAACAATTGGCAAAACAGATTTAAAAGTTTCACTTATATCCTTCCAATTTATTGCCAAATAAAAAAGTTCACTAACCTCTCCCCTAGTTAAAAACTTTTGCGGTTCATACGCCAATCTCAAACTACTTCCAAAATCATAATATTTTGCTTGGTCAAAATTATGCAAATTCATTTCATAGGATTTATAAGCATAAGGTGCAAACCAAGCATCAACACTAACATCAGAAAAAGCATAATATGGAAGTTTATAGTTGCCACCCACTCCCATAGCTTCTAAAACCATCTTCGTTGCCTCAGCTTTATTCACAGTATCTCCTGGATGAAACAATCCATCACCACGGCCATTCACCCAGCCAAGATCTCTCGCTTTACAAACATAAGCTGCAAACCAATCTTTAGAATTTACATCAAGAAAACAATTAGGAGCCTCAATCAGGTAACCGTAAAGTTCAACCTCCATTGCATTAATCAACATTTTGGTGAATTCAGCTCTATTCACAGTAACTTCAGGTCTAAAATATCCATCAGGATAACCATCAATAACATTCTTATCCCAAAGAAATTTTATTGATTCATAGTTTTTATGATTTTCATCAACATCATCAAATTCATTTTCTAAAACCCAATTCGAAGCAACAGTTTCATCCCAACATTGCTCTACTCCATTTGAAATTTCTTCCATCACAAAATCATCATTTTCATACTTTTGCGATAAAGCCGAAATCATGTCCTGGTCAGGTTCAAAACCATATTTAACAAAAACTTCTAATGCTTGATCTTCAATGGAAGGATCCAACATATTTTCAGACTCAAGGAGCATACATGTTACCTCAATGGTTGCATCAATAAATCTTTCTTTTTCATTATCAACTTCCTGTTCAAAATTTTCAGAACACTCAGCAACACCAGCTTCATATGCATCAATCACTTCTTGATCATCTCCATACTTCTTATTTAAATCAGCTCTAGTAATAAAATTAATATCAGTAAATCCATGCCGTTTAAAAATCTTTTCAACTTCAAAATCATATTCAAATTCAGACATTCCTTCTTCACCAATCGGCGTACAAGACACCTCAATTATTGCATCAATATAACTCTGCTTCTCCGCTGCTTCGCCATCAACAAATAATTCCAATTCAGGAGACCAAGCCAAACTCTCATTACCATCTTCATCATAAGCAACAACAGCAAAATAATAGAATTCCCCAGATTCTAATCCTTCAAGTTCATAATTGACAACAGCCCCTACATCAATAAAATTTTCATACTCTACATCAGGTTCACTCACAGAGTGTTTTCCATAATGAATCTGAAATCCAGAGTGCAAATCCTCACCATCCGGCGTACTCCACCAAAGCTGAACATTACCGTCTATCAATACTTTTCCATCCAGATCATTCACATCACCAACTAAAGCAAAAGCAACAGGAGTCAACAATGTAAACAAAACAGAAAGAACAAAAACACTCAATAAATTTTTAAACATTTTATTAGGTTAATTTACAAAAAATAAGCCAAGCAAAAAACTTTCTTACTTACCAATCAAAATC
>CAYNUR010000063.1:0-7361 GCA_964400435.1 uncultured Candidatus Peribacteria bacterium | reverse complement strand
TATCAAGAACAAATTTAAAAATATTAAATGGAATTTGACGAATTAAATATAAAACCTAGTGCTGAAGGGGAATCTCAAAATAAAGAGGAATCTAATTCTGAGAATCAAATTCAGCAAGATCAGAATGTGCTATCTCAACAAAATGGAGAATCATTGCAAAAGAGAGCGGTAAGTAGTAATTCTGCTCAAGTTCAAGAGCCTCCTAAAACAGAAAAAGTTGAAACTAATTTTGGATTGGGATCAGAAATTTTAGATAAAGTGCGGGAAATGAAGACTTTTGAAGATGATCATTTTATCTATGGAATTACTGACACTAGCAATCGCGGTTTTGTAGAGAGAATAAATGATTTTTTTATTGAAAGAACTAAAGTCACTTTAAGAGATAAATCTTATTTCTTTCATATGTTGGCTGTGATGGTTGATGCTGGTATTCCAGTCGTTCAAGCGGTGAAATCTTTGGCTGCACGTGCTACTAATCCGAAGTTTAGGAGAATTTTGAATACAATTGCTTATAATGCAGAGCATGGTTCAAATTTATCTGATGCGATGAGTCGTTTTGATAATGTTTTTGATGATTCTGAAATTGGGATTATTCGTTCTGGTGAGGCGACAGGTAGATTGAATGTTATGCTTTTTAAATTATCTGAGAGATTAGATAAGAATCATGAGTTGCAGATGAAGCTTTGGGGAGCAGCCGTTTATCCGATTGCTGTTTTAGTGGTATTAGTTCTAGTTGCAACAGGGATGCTGTTGTGGGTTTTTCCAACTTTGCTTAACTTGCTTGGAGAAGGGGGTATCGGTGCTGAAGAACTTCCGACGCCAACTAAGATTTTATTATTTATTCAAACTGGTTTAACTGAATATTGGTGGTTGATTTTATTGGTTGTGTTCGGACTTTATGGAATGTTTGTAATTTATAAAGGAACTGAATATGGTGCAATCAAATGGGATTTTCTTAAATTGAGAATGCCTATTGCTGGTACATTGATGAGAAAAGTCTTGGTTTTGAGATCAGTAGCTATGATAGGTCTGTTAATTGAATCTGGTTTACCTGTGTTGAAAGCTCTGGAAATTACAGCGAATTCAATGACTAATCGGATTTATAAATTGAAGATTCAGGAAGTTAGTGAAAATGTAAAAGTTGGACATAAAATTTCAGATAGTATGGGGGATAGTGAGTTTTTATATCCTGCAGAGGTTGTACAAATGTTAAATGTTGGTGAATCTTCTGCAAGTCTTGGAGGTGTAGCAGAAAAAGTATCTGATCAGTTTGAAAAAGAAGTTGATAACAGTTTGAAAAAATTAACTTCAGTATTTGAACCTTTGATGATTCTTTTCGTTGGTGGATTTGTAGCACTTTTGGCGCTGGCGATTATGGCACCGATTTTCAACTTGAGTAGTGCTGTTGGTTAGAATTAACAAAAGAAAATGAAAATAGAGGATAAAAGAGGGTTTACTTTAGTCGAAGTCTTGATTGTTATCATGATTGTTGGAGTTGTGTCTGCGATGGCCATTGGTGGTTATAGTTCTTATCGTAGAGCAGCCTTGTTGGATTTAGCTGCGGATAATATTTTGGCACAGATTTATCAGTTGCGAGAATCGACTGTTTTTGGGGATTTTGGAAGCGAAAGATATGATCAAATTCGAAGCTTTTTAGAGACTGGTGAACTTGATGAAGATGCGGAAATTGTTCAAACAAATGCAAAGTGTAAGGGGCTTTTAATTTCAAAAGAAATTGGTGAGGAGGATTATGATATGGGAACTTTCCTAGATGAATTTTCTGGGTTGAGGATTTTTAGAGCAGGTGAATGGCAATTTACAGGATGTGTTTCTCGTCCAAATGTCTTTACTTTGGGATTTGAAACTCGGAGATTTGAGATTGATGAGAATATTTTTGTGGAAGAGATTCTATATAAAAATAATCTGAATATCGAATACTTTGTGATGAGGTATTTGCCACCTGAAGGTGATCTAGAGGTTTCTGTAGATGGAAGACCTTTTGCAAGAGATTTAGATGAAGAGGATGTTGTGGAAATTGTGATTCGATATGGAGATACAAATGATAATGCTTTAAAAAGAAAGATAATTTTTGATCTTTCAGATAATATTGGTTTTATAAGTCGAGTTAATTAATTATGTTTAAAGAATTCAAAAAATTAGCGAAGGATAATCAAGGTTTTTCACTTACTGAAGTCTTGATTGGAATGATGGTTTTGACTGTGGCGATTGTGGCTTCGACTAATTTGTTGATTGGCCTTATACGATCAAATCAAAATGCAGTTGGTAGTTTGCAGGCTTATTATCTTGCGCAAGAGGGAATTGAAGCTGTGAGAAATATTAGAGATACAAACTGGTTGCATAATCGATCGTGGTTAGGTGAAGGTTCTATTGATTTATGGGACGGAAAGTTGACTGTAGATGAGGATGAATTGGCTCATGATATTGGATTGGATCCGAATGGTTGGGCTCAGTTACCAAGGTCTCGCCGTCCTGATGAAAACGTTAGTTTGAAGACGATTAATACTGCAAAACCTTGGTCTATTTTGGAGATTGGTCAGGGGAGAATTTTGAAATATACCGATTCTCAAGGGAGAAATTTTATGAGTTCATTGATTGGTTTGGCTAGTGTTGATGCTAAGGATACTGGCTTTGAAAGAAGGATTTATCTATTTCCATATGAGGAGGATTGTGAACAGGTTTGTGAAGATTTCGTTTTGGTTAGATCTGTTGTTACTTGGAACGAAGGTGAGAACTCTGTTGTTTTAGAATCAGTCCTTACTGACTGGAAAGGCGGTGCTTTGTAATAAAAAATATGTTTATAAAATTGCGGAAAAAATTAGCAGATAATAAAGGTTTCACTCTTGTGGAAATGCTGATTGCTATGGCGATTTTTGTTACTTTTACTAGTGTTTTGATTAATTCTTATACTTCGATTGTTCGAGCTCAAAGAGATGCAAATGACTATCGGATTATGTATGCAGAAGCGAGGCGTACTTTTGATACTTTGACTCGTGAATTACGTGATGCAATGGTAGATTATGGTTCTTATGGTGGGGCTGGAATTATTGGCGCTCAGGATGAGATCAGACTTGTCACTAAAGACGGGAGAAATGTGATAGAAGTTCGCTATGAAGAGCCGGTGGAAAGTGTTGAGAATACTGAAGAAACAACTCCTGGAAAAGTAATATTGGCGAAAGGTCGAGTTCCTGCTGGTGTAGCAATTGAACCGAATTATCCAGTTATTTTTGATGAAAGAGTTTTGAATAGTGATGAAGTGAATGTAAAAAGTTTTGCAATTTATGTTTCGCCTTCCATTGATCCTTATGATCAGGAATATGTCTTTAACGATGTGAATCAGTTCCATCCAAAGATTACAATTTTTGCTGAATTTGAGCGGGAATTGAGTAATGGAAATATGGTGACCATGGATTTGCAGACGTCGGTTTCTTCGAGAATTTATAATCAAGTTTACCCAACAGAATGATAGTTCAACTTATTAAAAAGAGATTTTTGAAAAATGAACGTGAAGGTTCTGCTCTTTTAGTTGCGCTTTTAGTGATGGGGGTTTTGATGGCTATTTCTTTGGCTTTATCGAGTTTGATTTTTAGGGAATTGAGGATTACTCGAGATCTTTTGGATTCTGGGCGAGCTTATTATGCTGCTGAATCTGGGATTGAAGTTGCTCTTTATAAAGTTCGAAATAATTTGCCTGGTTGGGAACCGAATCCTGATCAAGGAGAATATAAATTCTTAGAAGTAAGTGATGATTATGCTTCTTTAGGTGAGTACCGAGTGAGGAATCGTTGTAATGCTTATCCTTGTTTTGATGAAGATGAATTTGATCATGGTTCTGTGGCTGATTTGACGGCTTATTATGATGTTTTGGATTTGAATGAATCGATAAATATTCCACTTTTTGTAGCAGATGGAAATGGTGGAACAATTCCTGTAAGTAACTTTACTGTTGAGTTTTTTGCTCCATTTGATCCTGATCGACATTTAGATATTGCGATAAAGAATCAGGGTAACTTTGAATTAACAGGTTGGGATATTTTGCGGTGGAAAGTTTTTGGGATTAATACAAGTGCACCGCCTGATGAGCAAGTTACGAGGAGTATTAGTGATTTTACGGCGATTGCGACTGCAAGAAATCAGGTTGATACTGTTTTCACTGAAGAAGGTGAAGTTGTTGATGAAGGCGCTTTTCTTGAGGCAATTGGGAATATCGCTGATGAACCTTCGTGGTTTGGAAGTATAAGTTGTAGTGAAGTTCCTGGTGCAAATAGATATACAGATAGAATTACATGCAATAAATATGGTACACGTCAGAAGGTTGTAACTGGTGAAACTTATCAGTTGGATGAGGATGATCGAGCAGGAAGTTATTTAGCAATTTGTGATAATACTGAGGCTCGGGAGCATTATAATTATGGTGCTGGGAATAATATTGATAAGGAAGATATTTTTGAATGTTATCCGATTAGTACTTTCTTGCAGCAACATGAGTACAATTATTTGAGTTTAACAAATTTGATGAATCCGGCGATTTTCCCTGATAGTTTTAATCAAAGACAGAAGCAGGCACTTTCTAAATTGTATTTTAGGGTGGAACTGTTTGGGGATGTGAGTAATCCGAATGAGAATAACCAGACTGTTCGTGAATTTGCTGATATCACTGCGAATGGATATAGCGGAGATGCTAAGCAAAGTATAAATGTGCAGTTGAGAAGAGGTGGGTTTATGCCTGTGTTTAACTTCTCACTTTATTCGACATATCAGACTGAGGAGCATGAGGCTGAGGGGTATTATTATGAAGATGAGGATCCTTTTGCTTTGGAATAGTTGAATTATTCAACAACTAATCTATTATGTGGAAAAGATTAAGTTTTTTACATGAATAAATTTTATATTACTACGGCGATTGCTTATGTGAATGGGGAACCGCATATTGGTTTTGCTCTTGAGGTGATTCAGGCTGATGCTTTGGCTCGTTATCATCGGTTGATTGGAGATGATACTTATTTTTTGACTGGGACTGATGAACATGGCGTGAAGATTTATGAGAAATCTCAGGAAGTTGGGATGGATACTCAGGATTATGTTGATCAGAATGCTCAGAAGTTTATGGATCTGAAAGAGCAATTAAATCTTTCTAATGATGATTTTGTTCGTACGACTAATGATTCTCATAAAGCTGGAGCTAAGAAAATTTGGATGAAGATGTTTGAGAAAGGAGATATTTATAAGGGAAGTTATAAAGGGAATTATTGCGTTGGTTGTGAATCTTTTATTCCTGAGAAAGATCTTGTTGATGGGAAATGTCCAATTCACATGAAAGAACTTCAACAATTAGAAGAAGAGAATTATTTTTTCAAACTTTCTAAATATTCTGATCAAATTAAAGAGGCAATTGCTTCAGATAAATTACGGATTTATCCTGAAAGTCGGAAGAAAGAGATGTTGAATATCATTGGCGATGAAGGATTGCATGATGTGAGTTTTTCTCGTCCTAAAGATGTTTTGCCTTGGGGTGTTCAGGTTCCAAATGATGAAAATCAAGTGATGTATGTTTGGTGTGATGCTTTGTCGAATTATATTACTGCGCTTGATTATGAGAATGATGGTGAGAAGTTTCGGAAATATTGGCCGGCGAATGTTCATTTGATCGGGAAGGATATTTTGAGATTTCATGCAGGAATCTGGATTGGTATGCTTTTGTCTGCTGAAATTGAGATTCCTCAGGAAATTTATGTTCATGGCTTTATTACTAGTGAGGGGCAAAAAATGAGTAAGAGTCTTGGTAATGTTGTGAATCCGCTTGAATATGTGGAAAAATATGGCATTGATGCGATGAGATATTACCTGTTGAGGGAAATTCCGACAGTTGATGATGGAGATTTTAGTCAGACACGTTTTGTGGAAGTTTTTAATAGTGAATTAGCTAATGGTGTAGGGAATTTAGTGAATCGAGTTGTGATGATGACAGAAAGATATCTTGAGGCAAAAGTTCCTGAAGTTGTTGAGAAGAGTAATTTTGCTGATACTTTAGAATTGGTTTTGGAGCAATATCATAAGGCGTTTAAAGAATTTGATATTAAGCAGGCTTGTGAAGTTTTGATGAGAGCGGTTGATTATGTGAATAAATATATTGATGAACAGAAACCTTGGACTATGGCAAAGGAAGGGAAAGATGAGGAACTAAAGGTAGTTCTTTATAATTTGCTTGAGTCTTTGAGGATTATTGCTGCAATGTTGATGCCGATTATTCCTGATTCAGCAGAAAAAATAGCTCAACAACTTTCAATGAGTTCTGAAGATTTGAGTTTGAAATATGAATGGGGTGTGTTGAAGGAGGGGATTGAAGTCGAAAAAGCTGATGCTCTTTTCCCTAGAATTGAAGATTAATTTCCTGAGTTATTAGCACCGGCATTAGCTGAATTCGTATTTCCTCCAGCTTGTTGTGTAGTTGGAGTTTGGTCTGCAAGGTCGGCTGATTCTAGACTGACATTGATGATAGTTCTGACGATTGACCATGAAAGGATGATTATCAAAAGTCCGATTATTGACCAGGTGAGATGTTTTTTTGAGGTTTCGATGCTGTCTGTATCTGCTCCTCCAGTAACTAAAGTGAATCCTGATATTGCAATCATGATTACAGCGACTGGAACGGCAAAGAATAATAATGCTCCCGCAAGAATTTGTAGCATAACGATTGCTACCATTTCTGCAGTTTCTCCTTCTGCTGCGCCTTGAGCTGCTTCTTGTTGGAAGAAGTTTGGTTGGTTGATTGGTCTGTAGCTATCGTCGATTAAGTATGCATCTGCTATTGGTGAAATGCAGATTATTAGACCGAGACAGAGAGCTAATTTTAAGAAGAATTTCTTTTTCATATTAGTTTGTTTCTGTATTTGCTTCTGAAACTTCGTCTTGAACAGAACTTTCACTTCCAGCAAAGAAGTCGAGTTGGGCTATTCCTGAAACGAAGCCAAATGCTGCAGCCATTATTGCCATTCCTATAATCAAATAGACGATAATGTTTTTTGCTTTTCCTACTTTTTCTTCGTCACCTTCAGCTGTGAGATAATAAACACCAGCAATTACCAAGGCGATGATTGTTAAGCTCATGGCAATTCCTAATACAAATCGAATTGCTGAGGTAATAGCTGATTCTGCTGAAACTTGTGGGAGTTGTCCTAATGCTTCGATTTCACTGCTTGGATTTTCTACTGTGCTTTGTGGTCTAGGTAGGAGGTCGTTTGCTGTAACTGCAAAAACTGTCCCTTGTGTGGCAAAAATTAACAGTCCGCAAATTGTAATAATTAATTTTTTGAGCTTTCCTCAATTTTTAATTTTATTTTGCT
>CAYNUR010000062.1:0-7364 GCA_964400435.1 uncultured Candidatus Peribacteria bacterium | reverse complement strand
AAGAATATGAAGTTGCTATTTCAATTTTATTTGAAGTAATTAATGAAAAAAATAATTATAGAGATGCTTGGATAGTTCTAGGTTATTCATATTTAAGCACAAACAAATACCAAGATGCCATCGATTCATTACTGCAAGCAAAAGATTTAGATCCAGAAAAAGCTGAAACATATTTCTATTTAGGAATCGCTTACTACGCAAATCAAGAAATTGACAAAGCAATTTTCTTCCTAGAAAAAGCCGAAGATTATGGCTTTACACCTATCGACTTATTAGAGGCAAAACTAGCTGATTTATATTTATTAGAAGGAAATGATCGTCAAGCAGCAGCAAAATACGAAAGCGTAATTGCAAATAATAAATCTAGCTTAGAAATTTACTACAACGCAATTTGGTTAAATATTGAATCATTAGAACAACCAAATAAAGCTCTAAAGTTAGCTGAAGAAGCATTAGACCACTTTCCAAAATCTGCAATGAGTTTTAACTTAGTAGGTTGGGCACATCTAGAACTAAACAATATTGAACATGCACAAAAATATTTAGCTTATGCAATTGAAATAGATCCTAAATTAGATGTTGCCTACCTAAACCTTGGTGAACTATTCGAAAAACAAAACATGACACTACTTGCAAAAGAACAATACAAAAAAGCATATATCTTGGGACACGGAACAGAGGTTGGAAAAATCGCCATAAAAGAATACAATAAACTTAACAAAAAAGAGCTCAACAAAGTACTCAGAGCGAGTGTGCTCGACAATTAAACTCATTCTAACTCCTTATCATGACAGCTTTTACAGCAATATTAATTTTTATTCTTGGAACAGCAATTGGTAGTTTTTTAAGTGTAGTTATTTATCGAATACACTCAGGAACAAAAGGTATTTTTTGGGGAAGATCCATCTGTACCAGCTCAAAAAAATATTTAAAATGGAGACATTTAGTTCCAATTTTCAGCTACATATTTCTAAGAGGAAAATCAGCTTATACCGGAGAAAGAATTTCAGTTCACTATTTATTACTAGAAATCGTTTCAGGCTTAGTCTTCCTAGCAACATTTTTGAGTTTTAATTTTGTACTTGGTATTCCATCAAGTATAGATCCTAGTTTTCTAAACTATTCAGTTGATTGGCATACTTTTGAGTTTTTCTTGTATCATATAGTTCTCTTTAGTTTCCTGATTGCCATATTTTTCTACGATTTATTATACAAAGAAATACCTGATCAACTTTCTCTACCTGCCATAGCATTAGCAATTGCTGGAGGTTTGGTTCTTGGTACACCAACTTTAACTTCAATGATAATTGGTGGAACTGGAATTTTCCTATTCTTCTTCCTACAATACGTGCTTTCAAAAGGAAAATGGATTGGTGGAGGTGATATAAGATTAGGTGCGCTACTCGGTGTAATGCTTGGTTGGGATAAAGGTTTATTAGCTGTAATAGTTGCCTACATTATTGGAGCAACGATCAGTTTAATACTTATGGCTTCAGGAAAAGTAACAAAAAAAACCGCAGTACCATTCGGTCCATTCTTAGCAACGGGTGCTTTCAT
Organism: uncultured Candidatus Peribacteria bacterium; assembly: GCA_964400435.1. Taxonomy (GTDB): domain Bacteria; phylum Patescibacteriota; class Gracilibacteria; order UBA1369; family LOWO2-01-FULL-3; genus CAYNUR01. The sequence goes on along the minus strand of CAYNUR010000062.1, from coordinate 5,807 downwards.
TGCTGCACTTCATGGAGAAGAAATTATTCAATGGTATATCAGTACAGTTACAGTTTAATGATCTTCACTCCCCTAGCCTACGTTTAATTGCTATGATAATCTTTTGATAGATTTAAACATTTTTAATGAAAGCAGTAATTTTAGCAGGTGGTGGTGGAACAAGACTTTGGCCACTTTCAATTCCAGAAAAACCCAAACAATTTCAAAGAATAGTTTCTGATAAAACAATGATTGAAGAAACTATTGATCGTTTAGATTTTTTAGATATCAATGATATTTATATTGCAATTAATGAAACGCAAATATCTCTTTTAAAAGACATTTTACCAGAATTTCCAGATAAAAATATCATCATTGAACCTGCCTTAAGAGATACCGCCTCATGCATAGGACTTGCTGCTACAATAATTGAAAAACAATTTCCAGATGAGGTTATGGCAGTTTGCTATGCAGATCACTTAATTAAAAATAAATCTGAGTTCCAAGAAAAACTACAAGTAACCGCGAAACTTGCTGAAAAAGATAATACTTTAAATATTATTGAAGTTGACGCAATAAAACCAAATACAAATTACGGCTATGTAAAAGTTTCTGAAAAAATAGAAGAAATAGATGGAACAGAAATATACAAATTCGATTCTTTTAAAGAAAAACCAAATTACGAAACTGCAAAAAAATTCGTCGCGGAAAAAAGTTATCTTTGGAATACTGGAATATATGTCTGGAAAGCATCAACAATCTTAAAGAATTACGAAAAACTAAAACCTGATACATACGAAAAATTAAAAACGATCCAAGACAAACTAGGAACATCAGATGAAGAAAAAACAATTAACGAAATCTATCCAACTTTAGAAAAAATCTCCATAGATTATGCAATTATGGAAAAAGCTGATCCGGAAGATGTAAGAATTGTCAAAGCAAACCTTGGCTGGTCAGATATTGGAAACTGGGATGCAATCTGGGGAGAACTAGAAAAATGTGACGAAGGAAATATCACACGTGGAGATGTACAACTAATTAATTGCAACAATTGCCTAGTATACGGAGACAATCAAAAAAAAGTAGCAACCATTGGCCTAAATGACATCATAGTAGTAGATACTCCACAAGGACTTTTAGTTTGCAAAAGATACGACAGCAAAAAAGTAAAACAACTTAAAACTGACTAAAGTCAGTAATAAAACTCCACAATAAAACTTCAAAAAATTCAGTTGGAATTAAAATTGCTTGCTGAGGTACAGTACGAGGAAGCAAGAAGGAGCGATTGAGCCGCACAAAAATGCGGTGATTGAGCGACGACGCAGCCCGACGAAGTAATGTGGCAAAGCAAGCAATTTTAGAGGGTAAATTGTTGTTTTTTAGTTCTTAATTGGCTATAATCCGACAAAGAAATAATACTATTAGTCATGCAAAAACAAACTGAAATTCAAGAGAAACTAAAACCTTGGGGAAAGGAAATTTGGTTCGCACACTCTGATAAATATGCTGGCAAGATTTTGCATATAAACAAAGGACATCGTTATAGCTTACAATATCACGAAAGAAAAATTGAAACTCAATACATTCTTTCAGGAAAAGTAAAATTAACTTACGGTACAGAGCAAAATAATCTGCAAGAGAAAATCCTTAATCCAGGTGACAAATTTGATGTTCATCCATATACTATCCACCGTTTAGAGGGGGTTGAAGATTCCGTAATAATAGAAGTATCGACTCCTGATCTTGAGGATGTAGTGAAACTAGAAGACGATTATGGTAGAACTGGAAAAGGAAATAACGAAGAATTAGATCAAAAATTACACACTGAAAATACTAACTAAACTAACTAAAAACTAAAATCATGAAAAAGTATTTGTCCTGGAAAATATTCGCAATAGTTCTATTTACAGCCTTTTTGGCATTCTTCGATTTAAACGGAGAAACACAATCAAAACTATTGCCATTCACTCCAAATTCAATAACTAGTCAAAAACTACATTTAGGTTTGGACTTACAAGGTGGTTCACAGCTAGATTACAAAATCGATCTAAGAAAAGTTCCAGATGCTGAAAAAGAAAACATTATCTCTGGTGTGCTTGAAGTAATTGAAAAAAGAGTTAATAGACTTGGAGTTGCTGAACCAAATATCTATGTTTCAGATATTGCCGGTGAAACACATATAATCGTTGAATTAGCTGAAACTGGGGAATTAAGTCAAGATGATGTGAACGAATACCTTTCGCCAGAAAAAAACATCCTCGAATTAACAGAAGACGAAAAAAAGTTAGTTAGTTTAGAAAAAGCTAAAGCAACTGTTGGAAAAACTATTCAATTAGAATTCAAAGAAGAAAAAACTACGATCGATGAAAATGTTAAAGAAGAAATTACTGAATTAGCAAATAAAGCTTTTGAAAAAATCAATAGTGGTAATGATTTTGCAATTGTAGGTAGAGAAGAAGAACAAGCTTATCCAGGAAAAGCTGTTTTTGAAGAAGTAGATTATACATTCCCAGAAGGTATCGTTGAAGCTGCAATTAAAGAAAAACTGCCAGAACTAGAAGTAGGTGAAATAGCTAGTGAAATCGTTGAAACCGGTGGAACATTTATCATTAATGAAAGTGGTCAACCTCAAGAAGAAACAGGAGTAGCAATTCTTAAACTAATTGATAAAAAAGACGAGCTAAAATATGAGAAAGAAGTATCAGCAAGACATATTCTTATTTCTTACGTTGATGCGGAAAGAGCAGATCCAGAAATTACTAGAACAAAAGAAGAAGCTCAACAAATTGCAATAGATTTAAAACAAAGGCTAACTGACGGTGAAGATTTTACAGAAATAGCACAAGAGTTTTCTGATGACAAAAGTAATAGCGAAGACGGAGGAACACTTGTTCCACCTGTTAGAGGAGAAGGTGTTTACGTTGCAGATTTTGAAGAAGCAACTCTTGCTCTAGAAAATACTGATCAAATTAGTGATATCATTGAAACAGAATTTGGTTTCCACATTATTAAGGCTGACGAGATTAATACAGATGTTAGTCAACCAATGTACAAATATCAATTACTAAAATACTCTACTGTCCCAGATCAATGGCAATCAACTGCACTTACTGGAGAACATTTTGTTCACGCAGAAGTATTATTGGATAATTTCTATCAACCCTACGTTTCAATTCAATTTGATAGCGAGGGAGCAGACTTATTCGAACAACTTACCGAAAGAAATATTGGAAAATCAATCGCAATATTTGTTGGCGGAGAATTAATCTCAGCACCAAGAGTAAGTGAAAAAATTGCTGGTGGAATAGCTCAAATTACGGGTCAATTTACACAGGAAGAAGCAAGTAGATTAGCGAGAGACTTAAATACTGGAGCAATTCCTGCACCAATAATTCTTACTGGTGAATACACTATTGGAGCATCACTTGGACAAGCTGCTTTAGATAAAAGTCTTGCAGCTGGAATTATCGGTATTATCATAGTTATGGTATTCATGACATTGTTCTATAGAATACCGGGTCTAATTGCCAGTTTTGCACTTTTTGCTTATTCAGCAGTGCTTATTTTCCTTCTAAAGGCACAAATTAGCCTTGGAATTTCTCTAGTAGTTTCACTAGGAATTTTCTTCTACATCATTTACAAGATTGTTAACAATGAAGATTCAGGTTGGGAAAAGTTCGTTTCATTCATACTAAGTTGTGCCGCATTCTTCTTTATTACCTTCTTATTAAAAACTCCAGTAATTTTAACTCTTGCTGGTGTTGCAGGTATCATTCTTTCTATCGGTATTGCAGTTGATGCAAACATCCTAATTTTTGAACGTGTTAAAGAAGAACTAAGATCGGGTAGAAGCCTAAACGTAGCCATTGAGAATGGATTCTCTAGAGCATGGAGTGCTATTAGAGATTCTAATTTCTCAACTCTTATTACTTGTGCAATTTTATTCTACTTTGGAAGCTCAATAATCAGAGGTTTTGCATTCAACCTTGCTGCCGGAGTATTAGTTTCAATGTTCACTGCAATTACAATTACTCAAACTTTGCTTAGAGGATTTATCGGCAAGAAAATTGCAAAAAATCTTACAGCATTTGGTGCAACAAAAAAGAAAAAAGAAAATACAAACTTTAAATTCATAAGTAAAAGCAAAGTTTGGCTTGGATTCTCTACCCTATTAATTCTTGTTTCAATTATCTCTTTCTTCTCTTTTGGTCTAAACCTTGGAATTGATTTTACAGGAGGTAGTTTGATGGAAATTCAGTTTGAAGAAGAAGTTGATAAAGAATTATTAGCTGAAACGTTAAGAGAAATTGGTGAAGAAATAAATATTGCTGGGCCAGATTCTGAAATTAACCTAGAAAGTTCTGAAGATGAAACTACATTATCTACACCTATTGAAGAAAAAGTAGATCTTTCAAACGTACAGATTCTAGCTGCAGGTGAAAATAATTACATCATCAAAACAAAATATTTAAGCTCAGAAAGTCACGACCAAGCAATTCAAATGCTTGGAGAAAAAGAAGGAATTCCAAGTTTCACAGAATCAAGATTCACAACAATCGGACCAACACTTGGAAAAACTTTATTTGAGAAAGCAATGATCGCTGTTGTATTCACTCTAATTATGATTATCGTATACATTGGAATTGCCTTCAGAAAAATTAAAAAAGAAGCAAGTCCATGGAGATTTGGTGCATGTGCAATTGCAGCCTTAGTTCATGATGTAATAATTGTAACTGGATTATTCGTAATCCTTGGACAATTCTTTAATGTTGAAATTGATGCCTTATTCATTACTGCAATGCTCACAGTATTTGGTTACTCAGTAAATGACACAATCGTAGTATTCGACAGATTAAGAGAAAATCTAATTCATTCAAAAGCTGAATCACTAAAAGAAAATGCAGACAAGGCTTTGAACCAAACACTAACTAGATCCATCAATACATCATTATCAACTTTGATTGCACTAGTTTCAGTTCTTATTTGGGGAAGTGATTCAATCTTCTTCTTCATTCTTGCACTAACTGCAGGAACTGTAATCGGTACATATTCATCAATCTTTGTTGCAAGTCCCCTATTAGTAAAATGGGACAACTGGTCAAAAAAAGAAAAGTAGGCTAAATTAAGAGCCAACTATAGATTTATTAGTTGGCTCTTTTTTAAACAAAATTCAAAAAACAAAATCACCAATATGCGCCCGTAGCTCAACTGGATAGAGCATCGGTCTTCGGAACCGAGGGTTATAGGTTCGAATCCTATCGGGCGTACCATTAAAATAAGCTTTTTAGAATCGACAAAATACTTCAAACTAAACTAATCTTTTAAAGAACCGATTCGAACCGTGATCGCGCAGCGATCGGTCGTTTATTCAAGCTAAGTGAATAAAAAGAAAGTGCTTGCATTTTCTTTTTGTGAGTGTGCGCAGAATTCTGTGGCTAGCGAAGCTAGACACTATCCTATCGGGCGTACCATTAAAATAAGCTTTTTAGAATCAACAAAATATTTCAAACTAAACTAATCTTTTAAAGAACGGATTCGAACCGTGATTGCGAAGCAATCGGTCGTCTCGAAAAAGGAGCAAAGCGAATATTTGAGAGCTTAACCTCGGACCCACCTCTGGTGGGGAGAATGTGAGAGTATCCTATCGGGCGTACCATTATTATTACAAAAAACAGTGATCTTATACTCATACTGCGAGATAATTTTTGAACATGTCCAATAGGTCACTTATCAAAAATTACTCTTGATTCGACAAAATCTCATCATTCGACCATCAGAAAAAATCGATAACCAATTTATATTACATAAATAGAAAAATTCAAAAC